>NZ_CALLJH010000016.1:0-20059 GCF_938091255.1 uncultured Chloroflexus sp. | reverse complement strand
TCCTCTCCCCCACCACATTCACCCACCGAATGCCCGGTCGGGTCTGATCGGGTATCTCTGCTACCAACAACACCCGGATACCGACCGACTCGAGCAGCAAGGTGAGGCGAGCCGATGGGATGGCGGTGTAGAGCCGGCCATCGGCAGCTCGTTCGCCTTCGGGAGGCGGGGTGCGGTACGAGACGATGAGGCGTCCGCTGGGGCGGAGGATGCGGGCGAGGTTAACCGCTGCCCCGATCAGGTCGGCGGCGGGGAGGTGCATGAGTACGGCGACGCAGAGCACGTTGTCGAAGCTGGCATCTTTGACGCCGGCGAGGTCGGGGAGGGCGGCGGGTTGGACGTTGATGCCGGCGTAGGCGGCACGGGCTTCGTTGATCATCCCCACTGATGGTTCAAAGCCAATCGTCGGGTAGCCGTGCTGTTCGAGCCACGCGACATCGCGCCCACTGCCGCTGCCGATGTCAGCAGTGGGGCGGCCATGATGGAAAAAGGCCTCGATCAGGCGGTAGATCGCGTCTGGATGCTGATTGCGCTGAAATGCGGCCTGTTGGCGGGCCAGTTCGTCGTAGGTGCGGATGGTTTGCGGGTCGGGCATTGCTTTTGATCGTTGCTGTTACGTTGTTTCACCGGTGTCAGCGACATCGAGTGCGTAGCGCAGCAGTGCTTCGCGAGGAATGACGGTGAGCGCCGCTTCGTGGGTGGCGGCGAGGATAACCGGCGGGGCAACGCCGGCTTCGTAGGCTTCGAGCCAGCGAAGGGCGCAGAGGCACCAGCGATCACCCGGTTTGAGGCCGGGGAAGTTGTATTCGAGACGTGGGGTGATGAGGTCGTTACCGTGTGATCGGCTGAACGCGAGGAATTCGGCGGTGACTTGGGCGCAGACAACATGAAGACCAACGTCGTGCGGGCCGGTGTCGCAGCAGCCGTTGCGGTAAAAGCCGGTGAGGGGCTGCATACTGCACGGCATTAGTACGCCGCCAAGGACGTTACGCGCTATCGGTGGTTGGTGTCCGTTGGGTTGCATCTGTCTCCTCTGGCTGATGATGTGTCGGGTTGCCGTTCCTGTCTGAAACAGGCTCACACGGAGAAATGGAGGCGTGTGGCAAGATGGTCTGAAGCGCCACGATCACTCCTCTCGTGCTCTCAGATAGCCGGTATCGATCCTCGTACATCAGGTATCGTTGCTTTGCTTAGCTATCGCCTAAACATGGTATCACAACGGTGTCCATTGCGCAGACGAAGGATGCACCGACATGCTTATCGGAGGGGTATTGAGGCCGGATTATCGCGCAAACGGGATCAAGTTCCCGGCATCGTCCAACGTCCACACAGTCCCGTCGTTGGCGGTAATGCCGGTTTGGGTGCGCCAGCGTTCAGGTAGGGGGCGCGGCATCGCCAGCATGCCACCCGTTGGCGTGCTGAGCAGGGTAAAATCGAGTGTGCCAGCAGTCGTCCCCCGTATAGTGACACGTACTTTCCAGCAGCCGTTCCATTCGCGGTAGAAGTCGTAGTCAAGCTCGACCGGACCAAGCAGGTGATTGAGCAGATCGGCAATGAGCCGTTTGGCTTCGGGGACGCGCTTGCGCAGATCGGTGAGCGGTTGCGGCGTTGGCATAGGTTTGATAACGCAAAGACGCAGAGTCGTTACATATTTCTATTATAGTCGTTTTTGGGCAAATGTCATTCTGTGCAGCTCATTGCACCCGTGAGACGCCATTGCGTCGCATGGTCGCTTCACGCCACACCCGTACTGCGCCGCGCACGAAGCGATAAGCGACGAATGCGAGCACGAGTGCGATAATCAGCCCAAGGATAGGCAGGAAGATGGCGAGCAGGCTGAGCACGAACGAGAGTGCATCTTCAAAAAAGCTGAGGAAGGAATTGGCAGTACCGCCAGTGGCGGCGGTCACGGCAGGACGGATACTCGCGCGCGCACTTTGCGTGCCGGCGGCGGCAATGATTGCCGCGATGGCGACGACTGCCGGGTGGATGGCGACGACATCGTGAGCGGCGGCGAGGGCGACAATTGCGCCAGCGATGGGGCTGATCACCAGTCCGATAATGTGCAGTACGCTGTCAACCGCCGGCACCTTGTCGCCGATGAAGTCGATGATGGCCAGCGCGGCCAGTACAATCATCGTAATCGGATGAGCGAGCAGATCGAACGGTTCGCTGAGTTGGATCAGCCCTAGCCGTGATAGAACGCTAACGGTCAGCAACGGGAGATACGCATTCAGGCCGGTGGCAGTTGCAAGACCGAGTGAGCTAGCGAGAGCGATGATTGTCTCCATAAGCAATACTCCGGCAGCGGATGGATTGCAGAACAACCGCGTTCGATACTCTTGCGCCGAGGAGGATAGGATGCGTTACCCCGGCGGCAATCTGCTCCTTTTTCCTATCAGACGTGCAACCTGTGCAAAAAGTTGCGCGTCGGATCGCGTATCATACTACCACGTTTCGGTAGTACACAGTGAGGATAGGGTATGACAGAACCTCCGCGCGGTCGTCCGCGTCCGATCCCGTCACCGCCGCACCCGCAGACGCTGCGGCAGTGGGTGGTTGAGACGCGGCGGGCAGTGCGCAATGTGCCGGCGGCGTTCCGGCTGGTGTGGCAGGCTGACCGCAGGCATACGTTGCTGATGGCGGTGATTACGTTGTTGGCAGCGGGGTTGCCGCTGGCGCAGGCATACATCGGCAAGCTGATTGTTGATACGGTGGTGGCGGCGGTGCAGGGCGGGGTGGAGGCGCTGGTTGGCTTGCAACAGACGTTGCCGTGGCTACTGAGCGAGTTTGGGTTGATTACACTGGGGGCGGTATTAGCGCAGGGCCGGTCGCTCAGCGAGCATATCTTGCATGCCCGCCTGAGCAATCTGGTCAATTTGATGATCATGCGCAAGGCTCTGCTGCTCGACCTGCACTACTTTGAGGATGCGCAATACTACGACAAATTGCAAAACGCCCGGCGGGAAACGAATTGGCGGGCAATGGCGATGGTCAACACGGTGTTTAGCGCCATTCAGCAAGGGTTGACCTTGCTTTCGTTTGCAGCTAGCCTGCTTTGGTTGAGTCCGCTGATTGCGCTACTGCTGTTTGGCGCAACCATCCCGGCGTTTTTGGCCCAAACCCACTTTAGCCGGCTGCGGTTCCGACTGTTAACGTGGCGGGCGCCGGAGTTTCGCCGTATGCAATACCTTGAGCATCTGCTGACGGTAGATACGGCGGCGAAAGAGGTAAAGCTGTTTGCGCTGGGCGAGCCGCTGATTCAGCGTCATCAAGAGCAGTTTCATCGCTTCTTCTACGAAGATGAGACGTTAGCCCGGCGGCGTTCGCTGATCAGCACGCTATGGGGGATTGTGGCGAGCGTCGGGTACTACGCTGCTTACGGCTGGATTATTTGGCAGACGGTGGCCGGCGTGATCACGATCGGCGGCATGACGTTTTACCTGACACTCTTTCGCCAGAGTCAGTCGTTGGTGCAGACCTTGTTCGGTAATCTGGCTCAGCTTTACGAGGGCGGCTTGTTCTTAACCAATCTATTCGATTTTCTGGCGATTGAGCCGCGTATGAACGATGGCCGTAACCTGCCTGTGCCACGTACCATCCGGCACGGGATCGAGTTCCGCAACGTCAGTTTTCGCTACCCCGATCGCGACGAGTGGGCGTTGCGCCACATCAATCTGCATATCGCGCCGGGAGAGAAGATCGCGCTGGTTGGCTCGAATGGGGCTGGTAAGACGACCTTGATCAAGTTATTGACCCGACTGTACGATCCGACCGAGGGCCAAATCCTGCTCGATGGCATCGATCTGCGTGATTACAATATCAGTGAACTACGACAGCGCATTGGCGTCATCTTTCAAGATTTTGTGCGCTATCAGACCACAGCGCGGGAGAATATCGGGTTTGGCCAGATTGACGAACTGGCGAACGAACCGCGCATTCGCTCGGCGGCGGTGCGAGGCGGGGCCGATGAGGTGTTGGCGCACCTGCCGCACGGCTACGATACGATGCTGGGGCGTTGGTTTGAGAACGGGGCTGAGCTGTCGGGCGGGCAATGGCAGAAGATTGCGCTTGGACGCGCGTTTATGCGCGAGAGCGAAGTGCTGGTGCTTGACGAGCCGACGGCGGCGCTTGATGCGGAGCGTGAATACGAAATCTTTCAGCGCTTTCGTGATCTGACCGCGGGGAGGATTGCGGTGCTGATCAGCCATCGTTTTTCGACCGTTCGCATGGCTGACCGAATTGTTGTGCTAGAACAGGGCCGGATTACCGAAATGGGAACGCATCAGGAGTTGCTTACCCGCAGTGGGTTGTATGCCCGTCTGTTTAATATGCAGGCCGAAGGCTATCGTTGAAACAGGAGAGGTCATCATGGAGATCGGCGCGCTGCTCAAGCGGGGATTTGCGGTTTGGTGGCGATACAAAGTGCTGTGGGCGCTTGGAATGCTACTGGCGGTGGTGGGGCGGGGTGGGTATGGCGTGACAATCAATACCGGCGTAACGCAGCCTAGCGAGCGGTTGGAGGATTCTGTCATCCAGACGGTATTGGCCTTTGTACCAGATAATGTGACGCCAGAAACGGTTACCGGGTGGTTGGTGTCGTTGGGGGTGATTCTGGTGGTGGTATGGGTTGTGCTGCTCTTCGTCGGTAGTATTGTCGAAGGTGCAGCAATTGTGCAGACTGATGCGCTCGCGCAACGCGGGCAATTCGATCTGAACGGTAGTTTTGTTGCCGGCATTAGCCGGATGGTACCGTTGGCATTGATGGATTTGCTCTTGGCAATCCCTAGTCTCGTGGTGGGAATTGGTGTCTTTGCCGCGTTCGCCGGGCTGGTGTCGAGCGCAGTGGAAGTTGCTACTGGCGGGCCAAGTGCCTCGATGTTGGAACTTGCAATGATGCTAATGCTAGGCGTTGTCCTTTGTCTGTTGCTTCCAATTGGCTTGTGGGGGCTATTCCTCGCTGTCTTCCGCCCGCTAGCGGCGCGGGCGTGCGTGCTAGAAGGGCAAGGGCCGGTGGCCAGCATCAAGCGCGGCTGGCAGGTCTTGCGGCGCAATCTAGGTCAGGCGATTGTGGTCTGGTTGGTGACCTTTGGCATTGGTCTTGTCTACAGTATACCGGTGGGCGCAATTACGGGAATGGTGCTGTTTGCAACGGACGCCAATCTGTTGACGAGTTTTAGCGCGTGGTTGGTCATTATCGGGCTGTTGAACCTGATCTTTGCAGTTATCGTCGGCGGGTTATTGACTAGTCTGAATGTGGTGCTGTGGACAGTCGGCTACCGGCAGTGGACGATGACGGCACCGGCGATGCAGCAGGTGTATGCGCCGGTGAGGTGATAGGGATCGGCAACTACCAACCCCTCACCACTGTCGGCTATTCCATTGCCAGTGACGATTGACCTAGCAGTGACGGTCACTTTCATAGTGGCCGTCACTGCACCCTGTGAGTAAGGACGACGTCCATTGCGCGTCCGACGTCGCTTTGCGATTCCCTTCTTGCAACGAACCGTGTAGCCGGGAATGGGTCAGCACTGTCATCCTTCACGATGGGCGTGAAAAGAAGCCGTTTGACGCGAACAAGCAGGCGGCGCTACCCGTTTCAGCCGTCGTTGACGGGTATGGCGGGCATATGTGAACAATGGCCACACCAGCCCGGCAATGATGAGTACGCCAATACCCTGCGCGAGCGCGATCAAACTGGCTACTTCCATACTACTGTCTCCTCAGGTAAGATAATGCTCATTAAGAAATGAAGTATATACTAACCTAGCGAGACATAGTATACCGCAATAAAATCAATTTGTAAACCATTTACTTGATAATAGGGTGGCCCGCGAATGCAACTAGTGCATAGCCAACAATATGAGCCAGCATCAAGGCGACCATCGTCGTTGCGCCGGGTGCAGGCGAATTAGTACGCGTCAGGCGTGCAGCAGTATAAAGCCCAACCGGTAAGGTTGTAAGACAGGCAATCAGCACTTCAATCGGTACGATCCATCCGGCGAGCAAGACTGGTAACCCGTAAGCCAGTGCAAGGCTAAGCCACCACCACCAACGCACGTTTGCCCCGTACAAAACAGCAAGCGTATATTTGCCGACCTGCGCATCGGCGTGGCGATCAGCCCAATGGACGCCAAGAATGCAGACGAGCGCAGCGGCAACAATGGGCATAAGTTGGATATAAACACGGAGTGGTGGTGTGTCGTGGGCGCAGGCGTAAGCCATGAGTGGCATCAGCAAGCCACCGAGCAACGCATTGGTAAGTTCACCCCAACCGCGCCGTTCGAGTGCGATCGGCGGCATCGAATATACCCAGCCGCCAAGCAAGCCGATGAGCAAGATGATCCCTGCCGCAAATGGTATCGCACCGCTAATCGTGGCCCACGCACCACCGAGCAGGGTGATCCCGCTGACCACCAAAGCTGCTCGCAACGCGAGGGACTGGTCGGCGTACCCGGCAGCAATCGCCCCACTCCCACCCGACACACCAGTGTGATGCGCTAACGCATCAGTGTCGGCGTCGGCGTATTCGTCAGAGTAGTGCGCCGCTAGATTCGCCAGCATCGTGAGGGTTAACCCTATTGCCTGACGTCCCCAATCGATTGGCCCGTCAGCCAGTGCTATCGCTACCCCAACCGCGTATGCCAACACGCCACTGGGTAGAATGAGAGGTCGGCTCATTAGCCAGAGACCGTAAAGATGGTTGAAAACAGAGATCGCCGGTACAGACATAAACGGCTTCTCTATGTGGGATACTGGCTGGTTGTAGGCAGATTGTGACGCCTGCTCGTATCCATCGCTGCAACTGAATGCGCGCTAAACCTATTGCCTGACACGTTGAGGGTTACACGTGCATTATCTTCAGAACTTCTTCAGATTGTTTTAGGGTTTCGTTAAGACTTGTCAACTATACTGCTTGTGAAGCTAGCAATGACGTAAGCTTAGAAAGGAAAACATATGCGTAGTACTCTCATCATTATCGGTGTTGCTATCCTGAGCGCACTAATGTGGTCGCCTAGTGCAGCCCGTGCCCAGCCGGGCCGTGTTGATACGCCGGTGACCGTCACCGGTACAGTGACAGCATGGAAATATGCGCCACGAGGGGAGGTCGATGGTTTTTACCTCGACAATGGCGCAGAGGTGCGCTTTCCTAAACATTGGGGAGCGATCGTGATGCAGTCCATTTCAGTAGGGACGGTAGTGCGAGTCGATGGTCGTCAACACACTGGTCGGCGTGGCGATGTGCATATCAAAGCGCAGGTAATCACGAACGTGAACACAAATGTGCAGGTGGTCATTGAAGCGGTTGTTGACATTGAGGCTCAGATTACTGCCTACATGTACAGCCGCAGCGGACGGATCGATGGCCTTATCCTCAGTACAGGCGATGAGGTGCGGACACCGCCTCACTTAGCTAACACAATTGCGAACGCGCTGCCGATAGGGGCTTCGGTACGGGTTGTCGGTGTGCGCAAGACCGGTAAGTATGGTGATGTCCACATTAAACCCGATACGATCACGAATCTCGATACCGGTGTTGTCATCGTCATTCCATAGCACGTAGCTTGTTAGCGGTTTTACCGTAGATTTGGATGCACTGCGATCGGTGCATCCTGATTCCTGTTATAGGCGTAGAATGGCTTCTATCGTATAAGGAGCAGCGTGATGAAGGTAACTGATGATGGAGCACGACGCCAAGCTGGTGAAAGTCGTGAATTGCACATTGTCGTTATCGAAGACGAGCCAACGATCGCCGAATCGCTGCGAGTTGGCTTGACCGACGAAGGAATGCAAGTTTCCGTAGCGTGTGATGGCAATAGTGGGTGGCATATCGTCAAGGAGCAGGGAGCCGATCTAGTTATCCTTGATTTGATGCTGCCTGATATTGATGGAATGGTTATTTGCCGTCGTCTACGGACCCTGTCGAGTACCTTACCGATCATTATGCTCACAGCGCGAGGTGAAGTACAAGAACGGGTGCAAGGATTGCAGCAAGGAGCAGATGACTATATCGTCAAGCCATTTAGCTTTGACGAACTGTTGGCGCGGGTACATGCCGTTTTACGGCGGGCCGGATTATCTCAGCAACCTACCGTGTTGCGGGTTGCCGGCCTTGTGCTCAACATAGAGACGCGCGACGTTACCTTCCATGGGCGGCCACTTGAATTGACTCCAACCGAATTTGCGCTTCTTGAGCTATTTATGCGTTACCCACGGCGTGTATTTACGCGCGAGACCTTGCTAAGCCGGGTATGGGGCTTTACCTACGCCGGTGACTCGAATATTGTTGAAGTTCATATGAGTAATTTACGCGAGAAGATAGGTGATCATGAGCGTAAACTCATCCGAACCATCTACGGTGTTGGGTACTGCTTGCGGCCAGATGCGACAATGGTGGCATAGACGTTCATTGCGCCAGCGCTTGGCATTGCTCTACAGCGGCTTGCTCGCCTTGCTGCTTTGCTTGCTAGGCGTAGCCTTCTACCTCGATATGCGGCAATTTTTGCTCAGCAGCACCGAGTTACGTATTCGGGCACAAGCGAAGCCGGTTATCGAGCAGTATCTTTTTTACCGATCCGATCCCTCTCAACAGTTAGCCCAGATCGCCAGCCAACTGAGCCGTGATCTGACATCACGTGATACTACTGCACTCGTGTTCGATCGGACAGGCACGCTCTTGGCCGATGGCCGTCGGCTGCCTGAAGAGCCACTTGCGACACCGGTGGCGGCTGCGTATTTAGCAAAGGCCTTGGCCGGGCAAAATGATGTCTCGGTTATTCAGCACGATGGCGAACAGCGTATGCTGAGCCTCCTGATCCCGCTGCGATCGGCACCGGGTGCGTCTGTAGTGTTTGGTGTGGTGCAGATGAGCACACCATTGACGTCGATTGAGGCGACATTGCAACGGCAAAGCCTTATCATTGGCGCGAGTGTGGTCATTGTATTGCTGGTTGGCAGTGTGATCGGCTTCTGGCTCACGAGTTCGACCCTGCATCCGCTCAGCGATCTGATTGGGGCGTGCCGTACCATTGCCCAAGGTAATCTGCACCAAAAAGTGCCCGTTCTTCCCCCCCACGACGAACTTGGTCAGTTAACGCAGGCATTTAACGAGATGGTCGAGCGACTGGAACAGAACTTTCAGGCCCAGCGCCGCTTTATTGCCGACGCTGCCCACGAAATGCGCACGCCGCTTACTGCATTGCGCAGCGGACTAGAAGTGTTGTTACGCGGAGCGCAGGATGATCCGCAGACGGCGTTTCGTTTGATTCAGAGTATGCATCGCGATGTGGTGCGACTCTGTCAGGTGAGTGAGCAACTGCTTGACAAAGCGCGCTACGAGTCGAGTCGGGCGTTGTATGTACGTCCAGTTGCAATTGCTGATATGATGAACGAGTTTGTAGTCCAAGCTCGGTTGTTAGCCGGCCCGCGGACGTTAATCCTCGAGGAAGGACCAGCAGTGCAAGTACGACTCGACCCCGATAGCTTGAAGCAGGCACTGTTTCATCTGGTGGATAATGCTATCCAACACACGGCACCGAATAGCGTTATTCGGTTAGGCTGGTCAGTAGCACAGCAAACGTTACATTGTTGGGTGGCTGATAATGGCGAGGGAATTGCTGACACCGACCTTCCTCATGTTTTTACACCATTCTATCGCGGTGATCGATCACGCTCGCGTCGTACCGGCGGTACCGGTTTGGGGCTGACGCTGGTGCAGGGTGTTGCCCAAGCGCATGGGGGTGAGGTGACGATTGCGAGTCGACTAGGTCAAGGGACGCGGGTGACAATCAGTGTGCCGCTCTGAGTGAATTGATGTAGTCTGATGGATTCGCGGCGGTTGTGGCAATGGGCAAGGGTACCGGATCCGACCTTAGTTGATACCCCGCGCCGATTGTTGGCATGCGCCGAGCGTCTCTTTGCCATCGTAACGACGGCAGAATGTAAAGAGTTGGAATAGATTAGCACTCGTTATTCCAAGATATACTCCTCGATAACTCTGAACGTATGCTGTAGCACACGAGTGCCTGCAAAATGCGGTCACCCTCTTGACAGAGGTTGTACAATATATTTAGAACATCTAAATATATATTCGATCTATTTCCTAAATCTAAAAGATATGTAGGAGTGCGAAACAACATGTCGCCTTTCGACCCGCGTTACCGGCGTACTCCCGCCGAGCGCAGCGTAGTGGCGTTGTATCGGATCGCGCAGGCCATCGAGATATTGCTTCGCCGCCGGGGAAAGTCGGTCCGTCTGACGCCAACCCAAATTGATACCCTATTGTTCTTGAAATACGCCCGGCCGGGAGTGCGTACTGTGGGTGGCTTGGCACAGCGCCTCGGTGTGACCTACGCTACTGCGAGCACGGTAGCCGATGGTCTTGAGCGGCGGGGTTTGGTGACGCGACGAGTGGTCGGTCCGGATTGGCGCGTGGTGGGGTTGCAGTTGACCGAACAGGGCATGATACAGATAGCTCATCTCGAAGGGGCGCTTGATAGCTTGCAGGCGGCAATTGGTGAGTTGACTCTCAATGAGCAGGCTCACTTCGATCAGATGTTGCAAGTGCTAGTGCGATCGTTGCAGGATGCTGGTGCAGTGCAGGTGTACGAAATGTGTTGGGGATGCCAGTTCTTCCGGCCCAATGCTCATCCTGATCGTCCGGCAACACCTCACCATTGCGCGTTCGTCGATGCACCGTTGGCTGATGGCGATACTACCTTCGAATGCCCTGATTTTGTGCCCGCCGAACCGGTGAACGAGTGATATTACCCATAGGAAAGCACCGGATCGGCGGCTAGAAAGGAAGGGGGCGCGATGTCGTTTACGCTGATGCTCTACAGTGCCGCCGATTGCGAAGATACCGAGCAAACACGTGTAGTGTTGCGCGAGCGTCATATCACGTTTGTCGAGTGTCCCGTCGACGATGATCCTATTGCCGAGCACTTTATCATCTTCATCAACCATGGCTTTCGCAGCACGCCGACACGAGTGTTTACTGTAGAGAAGTTTAAAGTGATTGTGACTGAACCTTCAACCGCAGAACTTGATCGGACTTTGCATATCGTTGCCGGTTTGCTGTCAGCAGATGACAAGAAAGGAGGAAACGATGACTACGCCAGTGCTTCCCGGTTATGACTATGGTACAGCACAGGTAACGCCTTCGCCATTGAGCCTAGCCGACTTTGAGCTGCTAAAGCAGGCGGTGCTGTTTGGCCCTGACGATGAGCGTTACCTACGTATGGCCGGTGACGTGTTAGCCGATCAGATCGACGATGTGCTCGATGTATGGTACGGATTTGTCGGTTCGCATCCTCATCTTGTGTACTATTTTACCGATGGTCAAGGTAATCTGAGTCGCGACTATGTAGCTGCTGTGCGTCGTCGCTTCGGTCAGTGGATACTTGATACGTGTCGGCGGCCCTACGATCAGGCGTGGCTTGATTATGCCCATGAGATTGGTTTACGCCATCACCGCAGCAAGAAGAACCAGACGGATCATATCGTGGCCGTATCCCACGTCCATTTTCGCTATATGGTTGCCTTTATCTACCCAATTACCGCAACGATCAAGCCTTTTTTGGCTAAGAAGGGCCATTCTGCTGAAGAGGTCGAAGGAATGTATCAGGCATGGTTTAAGTCGGTAGTGATGCAAGTGGCGTTGTGGAGCGCGCCCTATGTGTTGCCGGGTGATTTCTAAGCTGGTATTGATCTGTGCTTGAGCAAATCTTGAGCGTTGCGCTGCATACTAGCATCGTTATGTTGATAATGATCAACGGAGGTGTCTCGTATGCAGCGGTTGCTTTTGGTGTTGTTTTTGGCGCTGGTGGCGTGTAGTCAATCTGCCACACCTCCCCCGATGGTTGGGATGGATCATTCGATGACCCATGGGGGTAATGCACCGTATGATGCGCTGTTCATTGATAGCATGATCGAGCATCACGAGGGTGCGATCACGATGGCGCGGCAGGCGTTGCAAGCAAGTCAAGATGAGCGGCTTCGCCAACTGGCCGAGGCAATCATTGCCACTCAAGAAGCTGAGATTAGGCAGATGCAGCAATGGCGTCAGACGTGGTATCCCGATCTGCCGCCGACTGGTGGGATGATGATGGAGATGGGACCGATGGCGGTACCGGATGGCAATGCACCGTTTGATCAACGCTTCCTCGAGGCGATGATTCCGCATCACGAGGGGGCAATTGCGATGGCGCGCGATGCTTTGCTCAAAGCTGAACATGCTGAGATTAAGAAATTAGCCCAAACTATTATCACTGCCCAAGAGGCCGAAATTGCCCAGATGCGGGCGTGGTTAGGACAATAAGTGCATCTGTCGCGCCGTTGACTTGCATATAAGGGTGCAGGCGTCGCGTCGGCCAAGCCCATTGCCGAGACACGTGTGAGTTGTAGGTGGTGTCTTGCGGATTGTCGTACAGTCCTGCTGTGTTTGTCCCTTGCCCTGTGTCGAGACGCTCATATAGCGGGGGGAGCTTGGTATATCCTCTGCATCCACGAACCGAAGCGGTCGCCATTTTTGGCGACCAAACACTGTTTTCCCAGTGGTCTCTCGTTCGTTACCATGCACTCAACGATAGCAACCGTTCATTACCAGCAATGCCGTTATGTCTGTTCCTACAATCCTGATCGTTGAAGATGAAACGCGCCTGCGTGAACTGGTGCAGCGCTATCTGGTGCAAGCCGGTTTTCAGGTGGCGCAGGCGGCTGATGGCCAGAGCGCCTTGGCGCAAGCTCGTCATCTGCAACCCGACCTGATCATTCTCGATCTCATGCTGCCAGAGCTTGATGGGTTAGAGGTGTGCCGGCAGGTGCGCTCGTTTTCACATTCCTACATCTTGATGCTAACTGCGAAGGCGGAAGAGATTGATCGGGTAGTCGGGCTAGAGGCTGGCGCTGACGATTATCTCGTGAAGCCTTTTTCGCCGCGCGAATTGGTTGCACGAGTGCGGGCCTTGCTTCGCCGTCCCCGCCATCTCAGTTGTGACGATGAGCAGTCGATCAGGTATGGCTCGCTCGTGATTGATCCAGTCGCGCGTATGGTCTGGCTTGATGGCAACCTCATCTCATTGACCCATCTCGAATACTCGCTATTGCGCGTCTTAGCCGCAGCGCCCGGGCGGGTCTTTTCGCGCGCTCAACTCCTCGACCGGGTGTGGGGCGGCGACTTCTTTGGTGATGATCACGTGGTGGAAGTACATATCGCCAATTTGCGCAAGAAGTTGGGTGATGATCCGGCCGAGCCCCGCTTTATTTTTACGGTGCGCAGTGTTGGTTATCGGTTTGGAGAGCGGCGATGAAAGGAGGGGTAGCGCGGGGCGGTTTGCGGCGGCGATTGTTCATTGCTCATCTACTGACGATTGCCGCTGGCGCGATCACACTGCTTGGCGTGATGCTGCTTTTGGCACCGGGACTGCATGACCGTCTGATGGTTGCGTGGCTGGGTCCGCATTGGGCTGCCACGGCTGATGACAGTATGATCGAGATGGAACGGGCGACGAACGCCATCTTCACGCAGGCGATGGTGCAGGCGTTGACAATCAGCAGTGGCGCAGCGATGGTAGTGGCGGTGGTGGTGAGCTTCGCGGCTTCACGGCGAGTCGCCCAACCGCTCGAACGGCTCGTCATCGCAGCGCGGCGGATTGCCGCCGGCCACTACCGCGAGCGCGTGCCAATACAAGGCGATTACGAGTTGGCCCAGCTAGCAGCGCAATTCAATACGATGGCCGCCACCCTTGAAAACGCAGAGCAGCGCCGAGTAGCCTTGATCGGCGATGTGGCCCACGAGTTGCGCACACCGCTGGCTACGATTGCCGGTTACGTTGAAGGGATGCTCGATGGCGTCGTCGAATCTGATGAAGGGACGTGGGTGTTGGTGCTTGATGAGGTCAATCGGCTGCGCCGATTAGTCGGCGATCTGCAAGAGCTATCGCGGGTAGAGTCGGGGCAGGTGGCGTTGAACCTCACTGCGGTTACACCGGCAGCGTTGAGTGCAGCAGCGGTGGCTCGTTTGGAAGCGCAATTTGCTGAAAAAGGGGTGACGCTACGCACGCAGGTCGCAGCCGATTTACCATTGGTGAGCGCCGATCCTGACCGAGTGCTGCAAGTATTGATCAACCTGCTCGGCAACGCTTTGCACTACACACCGGTCGGTGGTGAGGTGACAGTACAGGCAGTGCGGGTCGGTGATGCTGTGCAATGGTGTGTGCGCGATACCGGCATCGGTATTGCTGCCGAGCATCTGCCCCATCTCTTCGAGCGCTTCTACCGCGTGGATAAGGCGCGGATGCGTGCAACCGGTGGTGCTGGTATTGGCCTGACCATCTGCAAAGCGTTGGTCGAGCTGCACGGTGGGCAGATTTGGGGCGAAAGCGCCGGGTTGGGGCAGGGCGCAGCATTCTTCTTTACCGTACCACTATTCCACCACTACAAATAATGCTTCAGCCATTCGTTGCCCTAGAACGAGCGATCGTTGATTGAGTCGAACGACGTATCGGTGCAGCGGATCGGGCACGCGGATCAGTGTGCATCCCGGCAACACTTCGTGACTCCAGAGGCGTTGGAGGCGGTGCGGTGCGTGGCTGACCCATTCGGCAATACGAACGAGTCGACAGCGCTGACCAAACGGCGCGGTAGCTAGCCGTTGTTCGTTGACGAGTGGTGCGCTGCGTCCGGGGATCGGGTTGCCATGCGGGCACACTGTTGCGTGCCGTGTCAATTCGACCACCCTCTCAAAAAAATGTGGTGAGGCACTTGAGGCTAAACACATTGCTTCACGATGCACGAATATCCACGGTACACCAAGTGCATCGCAGAGAAACCGTTCAAGCAGGCGATGTCGGATTTGCAGATGGTGAGCCAGCAAGCAACCATTGGTCGTTAATGATAATGTTCCATCACCGGTTATAGTGACTAGATTGCGCTTATACAGACGTTGCAATCCTTGCAACTCGTGTGCGGAGGCCACCTGATCAGCCCGAAGAACAGCTTGATCTTCAGCCAAGTCGGCTAACGTCAATAGACAAGCTAGTTCAGTTGGTGTGCATTGCAAGGCAACGTTTGGTGGCAAAAATGATGTATATTGCGTCACCATATCATCAACTTCTCGCGTAAGGGCGCACCGTTGTGCGCCCTTATCCTATCGGTATACTCCTCTTCTCTTGATGGAGCGATCCTTTGAATTCACTCGTGCTTATCCGTGATGGACGTTAAATGGCTTGCCACGTGGCTCAACCGGTACATCAGGCCGGGTAGTATCCATGATGATCTCGTGCAGTTCAAGCTTATTGGGTGCGGTAAACGCCTCTTTGGGCAACGTACCTGAACGAGCGTGTCCCTGCCGGAACTCATCAGATCGCACCCAAGCCTCGAAATGGGCACGACTCTCCCATACGGTTAACACTATGTACGGATCGCCGGGATTGACCGGGCGAAGTAGTTGGTTACTGATAAAACCGGGCATTCGATCAACGAGGCGAGCGCGATTGCGGAAGGTCTCCTCGAACAGGTCAGCGTAATCAGGATGGACATAAATGCGATTAGCGGTCGTAATCATAACTCCTCCTTATCAACTTAATCCGTACTGTCGCCGCGTGCGTAGTATCAGAACTAGAAAGAAGGGACCACCGGCAAAGGCAGTGAATAGTCCGACCGGAATTTCGGCGGGAGCAGCCAAGGTACGCGCTAGCAAATCGGCCAATACTAATAGCATCGCCCCGCCGAGCGCACAGGCCGGAATCAACCAGCGATGGTCAGGACCAATAGCGAGCCGAACCATATGCGGTACAATCAGCCCAATGAACCCAATCGGGCCGACAAGAGCGACCGTGGCGCCGGTCGCTAGTGCAGCCATCAAGACGGCGGCGCGTTTGATCCATTCGATATTGACTCCTAGATGACGGGCCTCAGTCTCTCCCAAGGCAAACAAATTGAGGTAGAAACCCAAGCGTGGGGCAAGAGCCAATACGAACAAGATCAGCGGTGCTGCGGCTAGTACTGTTTCCCACAACGCGCCACCTAACCCGCCCAGTGTCCAGAAGACGATTGAACGTAGCTGGGCATCGTCGGCAAGATACGTTAGCAAACCAGTAGTTGCGCCAGCTAATGCATTCAAGGCCAATCCCACCAGCAACAACATTGCGACATCAGTTCGTCCGTGGCGGCGCGATAACTGATAGACGAGTAAGGTGGTTGCCGTACCAGCAAGGAAGGCGGCTATTGGCAAGGTATAGATGCCGATTACTGCCACCCCGCTCACAATGGTAAAGACCGCACCGAGCGCCGCCCCGCTGCTAATACCAATGAGGCCGGGATCGGCGAGTGGATTTCGAAAAATCCCCTGTAAAAGTGCGCCACTCACTGCCAATGCTGCACCAGCCAATCCACCTAACACAACCCGTGGCAAGCGAATATGCCAAAGCACAGCCATTTGTTGTGGGGTGAACGTTACATCCAAGTTGATGCCGACCTTGCTTAAGATAATAGCTAACGCTACTTCTGGAGGAATGGCGACGGCTCCAATGCCGACACCGAGCAAGAGCGCACCGAACAGAACTACTGCTAGGGTTATGATCAGCCAGCTTCGTCCGACGAATTTTGGAGCGATGACAGTTGTGCTGACCCGGCTATGCGTCTCTATCATGATCCCTCCGTCTGCACAACAGCATTGCGGAAAGCGGTAACTAAATCGGCCAATGCTTGCCCAGTGCGCGGACCCATGCCGTTCAGGTAGAGATCATCAAAATCGACCACACGCCGCTGCTGACCGGCGGGGGTATCGGCAAGACCCGGAATACTTAAGAGACCATCGATTCCACCCACCGACTCAAGGCCTTTAGTGAGAACCAAGATAATGTCAGGCTGAGCAGCAATCACAACTTCTGCACTGAGCGGTGCATAGTTGACGATGCCAACCTCGGTGGCAGCGTTGATACCCCCAGCGGCGGTAATCATCGCATCAATAGCAGTGTTCGCACCGGCTACCTGTTGTACATCGGTGCCGCGCAAATAGAGGAAGAGGACACGTGGTTGGCGCGGTAGAGTACTAGCTTCGGCGCGTGCTCGTGCAATCTCAGCCTCAACCTGACCGGCCAATTCGTAGCCCCGTTGTGGAATGCCAAGGGCACGGGCAACAAAAATGATCTTTTGGGCGGGTGATTCGAGTGTAGGCGGACTAGCAGTGAGTGCAATCGGTACACCGGCTGCGCGTACTTGGGCTAACGCTTCTGGCGGCCCGGCAAATTCATTACCAATAACCAGAGTCGGATCCAGTGACAGAATACCTTCCGCATTGAGCCGGCGCTGATAGCCAACACTTGGCAAGGCCTTCGTCTTCTCGGCGGGATATGTGGCGCTTATATCGACGCCAACTACAGAATCGCCCATACCGAGTGTGAAAATGATTTCTGTTATATCACCGGATAGACTCACAATCCGATCAATCGACTCGATGACTACTGTCTCACCCTGATAATCAGTTACGGTTGCGGGTAGGATGGGTGTTACAGTGGTTGATGCGGCAGCCGGTTCTGGAACGTTTGTTGGCGCTGGAACTGCCGTGGGAGCCGTTGTAGCAGCCGGTTCTGGAACGTTTGTTGGTGCTGGAGCCGCTGTCGGGCCCGTTGCAGTGGAATTCGTGCCGCAGGCGGCGAGCAACGCTAGCGAGGTCAGAAAAACGAGCAGTTTAGCGAACTTTGGCAACATGGGTCGATGCACTCCTTGTGTGATCTTCCGGTAAACTAAGCACAAGTGGCGTAGCCGCACGTGGGTGTGGTTGTACTGTGATTGGTACACCGTACACGTCGCTTAGCAAATCAGCTCGTAACACGTCCCACGGCGATCCAATCGCGTGCAGACGGCCTTGATGCATTACCCCAATCCGGTCAGCGTAGAGTGCTGCCAGATTGACATCGTGCAGGACGATCAAGGCGGCACCACCCTGATCGGCTGCGCGACGAGCTAGTTGCAAGATGCGATGCTGATGACGCAGATCAAGTGCCGCTGTCGGTTCATCGAGCAACAGGATAGGTGTCGTCTGAGCCAAGACTCGCGCCATCTGCACCCGAGCCTGTTCACCTCCGGAAAGTGTTGGCAGGGGCCGGGTAGCGAATGATGTGGTTTCAGTTTGTGCCAATGCCTCCTCTACAATCGCAAGATCACGTTTACTTTCCGCTTGCCCGCGTAGGTGTGGTGCACGGCCCATAAGCGCTACTTCTAATGCGGTAAAGGGAAAGGTTACGATAATTTGCTGGCGTAATACAGCGCGTCGTTGGGCCTGTGCCAATGCCGACATCCGATTGAGGTTATGGCGTTCAAGCCAAATCTCACCAGTGGTCGGCGATAAGTCGCCGGCTAGCAAGCTTAGGAGCGTGCTCTTGCCAGCGCCGTTAGGTCCAACGAGTATCACTACCTCGCCAGCAGAGAGCGAGAGGGAAACCGACTGCACCAACCATCGACCGTCGGTGCGATAACCAATCTCATGAGCGACCAGCAGTTCCATAGGAGTTGTATCTCTCCTGAAGTGTACTAAGCGACGTGGTTAGAATATACTAATTCAATCATTTTGTCAACCTTAAACTTTGAAAACTACCACCCCGCATCCCGGCCCGCTCCCTAGCGGAGAGCGGGGCAGGGCGTTTACTCCATTCGCTTCGCCAAACTTGACATACCTTCTCGCCTGTGCTATACTTCTTCGCGTTGCGAGGGCGTATAGCTCAGCCGGTTAGAGCGCGATCCTGATAAGATCGAGGTCGGTGGTTCGAGTCCACCTACGCCCACCAACACCGAGAGAATAGAGAATGAGCGACCATTCTCTATTCTCTCTTGTTTTGGGGCGATAGCTCAGTTGGTAGAGCATCTGCTTTGCACGCAGAAGGTCAGGGGTTCGAATCCCCTTCGCTCCACCAATCACCTCCTCCCCTCCTGCTGTGCGGGCGGGCCGTAGCAAAGCTGCGGCCCGCTTGTGTTTTTGGGCGAAGTGATGGTATGTCTCAGCCGGGCGGCAGCGCAAGAAGTGAGCGGGTTGACGCCTACCCCGCCATTGATTGGCACATCAGCGGGAGCTTGCTACGGGAGCTATACGTTCTTGCAATGGTAAAGAGATGGGTTCGACGCTGGCGTGCCACGACCAACCAACGTGTCATTGCGCGGAGGTGCAGCCCCGCAAGCAACCTCCTGTGAACGCGGGAGGCGTAGGTTACTGGGAGGAGGTTGCAGGCAGGGCGGTGAGTAGATAGCGTTCTCTCTCATCGGGGATAGCGGCGGACGTGTCGCGCCAAGGAGAGCATCCGGTGTGTCGCACCCTCACAATGACAGGCAGCAGCCGGCGCTGCTGGCTTTGCAATCCTTGGCGCATAACGAATAAAGACTGGGCAGACAGCGCGTCGCTCTGTCGCTGTGACGATGGTTTGGCGCTTATGACGGCGTAGCGGTGCTACGCCGTTCAATTGCAATTCGTAAGATCTCGAAAATACTTGACAAATTTTGAAAATTACTCTAGACTATGGAAACAATTCCCGGACAGTATGGATACTCAAGCAGGCAATTGCTCTTTTCGTTTATCATCGTGATCGTGACAGGGCAAACCCTGTTTGACCCACCACTTCGCGATATGTCGATCAGAAGAGGGCAAGGCGCATGGCAGAACATCACAACGATGCATTCCCGCCAGAAGTGCGGCGTGACCAGATTATGGCGCTGTTGCAACGCCACGGCCAAGTGACAGTGAAGTGGTGCGCCGAACAGTTGGGTGTTTCCGAAGTGACGATCCGCAGCGATTTTGCTCTGCTCGAACGTGAAGGCTTGCTACGACGGGTGTGGGGTGGGGCAGTGCTCGATCGTCCGTTGTGGCCGGAAGGCAGTTTCGCGTCGCGCCTGAAAGTGCAATCGGCGGAAAAGGAGCGGATCGCGCGCGCGGCAGCCGAACTGATCGTTGACGGCGACGCGGTAATGCTCGATGCTAGCACGACGTCTTATGCCATTGCCCGCCAGATTGCTGATCGGCGCAATCTCACCATTATTACCAACGGGATGCATCTCGCGCTGGCGCTGG
>NZ_CALLJH010000015.1:0-75426 GCF_938091255.1 uncultured Chloroflexus sp. | reverse complement strand
AGTTCCCCCATTGCTCTGACGCGGCGTGGAGCAGTGGCAGCTCGTCGGGCTCATAACCCGAAGGTCGCAGGTTCGAATCCTGCCGCCGCTACCAATCTTACCCTCACCCCCGCCGGTATACCGGCGGGGGTGAGAGTGTTTAGCGGGCAACATATCTTGACGAATACGCTATCGTTCTGAAGGTCGAGGTGACCACCCACGGCGCAGCAGCGGCCACGCTTGCCAGAGATATTCAATCCCGGAGCCAATCGTCCAGATAAGGGCAAGCGCCATTGGGATGGGCCAGAGGTTGAGGAGCGGGATGAGCAAGCCACCGGCGAGTAGTCCGAGGAAGCCGCCGGTTTCAGCGTGGGCAGCAAGGAGTCGCCAGATCAGCGCCACGACCGTAATCACGAGCTTCTGCTTACCAAAGCGACGAGCCGAAATGACAACCCCTTCGGCAGCGGCGAATGAACGGAGCCCAGAGACGACAAATTCCCGAACAATGATCGTGAGGGCAACCCATGACGGCAGCAGCCCAACCTCAATCATAGGTATAAGGACGCCAGCAACGAAGATCTTGTCGCTAATCGTATCGATAAAGATGCCAAGGGGTGACACCACCTTCAGATGGCGAGCCAGCCGGCCATCGGCCATATCACTCAACGCCATCAACAACAGCAAGAACGCCGCACTAAGATAGGCGGTTGGCGTTGCAACTAGCACCAGCCCTGCCAGAATCGGCGTCGCAATGATACGGAAAAGGCCCAGCAGATTGGGAAGCTGTCGCATGGTTTCCTACTCGGATCTACGCCTTACTCTGCACTTCGATTATAGCACACTGGGCCTCTAATATTTTATTGACATAATTTTGGCAAAAATGAATCCCTTGCTACCTACCATGGTATAATTCAGATCAATCATCGTGGCCGGCAAACAAAGTCGCTTAGTGAGCCAAACGGTTTGTCGCCGAAAACTGATCGCAACCTAGCGACTATTGCCGCAGCGCGAGGTGGGTGAAGAGCGATGTCATTGTTTGGAGAAGAGACGTTGCTGTGCAACGTCTTTACCTTCAATATTAAAGATGCGAGTGCGTAACCTGATACCACCTCGTTTATTCTATGCAGGTCATGATTGTTGCAATAGAAACTGGTACTTTGTGGTAGTTGCATGAACTGCGACGCATACCGATATGGTCACACTACTTGAACGAATCAACGAAGTACTGTTTGCGGCAGTATTGATTGTCAGCTTTTCATTATTGGCCTACATTGTGCTGCAAAACTGGCGTAGCGATATTGTGCGCGCGCTTGGTGTCTTGTTAGCTGGAGTCATCATCGCCTACAGCGGCGATTTGTTGCTGGCCCGCGCGCAACGTCCGGAAACGGTTGAATTTCTGGGCAGGGCGCAATGGTTGGGCATTGTATTGGTTCCGGCGGGTTATATTCACTTTGCGAATGCCTTGTTAGCGTTTGGCAATGCTAACACTCTCGCCCAACGCTGGCGGCGCAGCGTGTATTTAGCATATCTAGGCAGTATTATCATCTTTCTTCTGGTTGCGCTTGGCACAAATTTGGTGATTCACACTGGGATGCCAAGCGGCCCTGTCGCCCAATTTCAAGCCGGGCCATTGTTTTGGTTTTACGTCGTCTTCTTTGTTGTGGCAGCGACAACTGCGCTGATCGCCATCCTAACCGTGCGTCGCTTGGCATTAACGCCATCGCAGCGCCGGCGGTTGAGTTATCTGAGCGCGACATTTGCCGCGCCCGGGATTGGCGTCTTCCCGTTTTTACTCATTGCCTCCCCTAGCGCTGCGCCAATCAGCCTAATACTAGCGTTACAGGCAATTGCTAGCGTCATCGTGATTGTGATGGTCACGGTCATGACGTATTCTGTGGCGTTTCAGGGCATGCTCATCCCTGAGCGGCTAATCAAGCAAGATTTTGTCCGGTGGTGGTTATATGGCCCCTTCGTCGGCATAGCTACGATCCTGTTTATTCAGGCGGTGCCGGTCATTGCCCAGCAACTTGGCTTACCACAGGAGACGCTCATCACCTTTGGGGTGATGGTGATGACAGTCTTAATGCCGATCTTTGTGACGCAGGCCAAACCATACCTTGACGCTCTGATCTATCGCCAAGATCATTCTGAGATCGACTATTTGCGCAACTTGCCGCGCAATATGTTTACCCGAGCCGATCTGCGGGCGTTACTCGAAAACTCATTAGTCGCAATCTGTAACCCCTTGGGAGTGAAAACAGGCTTTGTGATCGCGCCGGGAGAAGATGGATTTAGCGTCAAAGCCTTATGGGGATCGCGCCGTGAAGTGCGCCGGTTTGTGACCGAACATCCAATTGCCAACCTGATACCGCAGCTTGATGCGATGCCTTATGATGCCAGCGCTAGTCTGGATAGCGGATCGTTTGTGGTGATCGGGTCATTTTGTTTATTGCCGTTGCGTAGTCCCGATGGTGTCTTCCTAGGTGCGATCGGGCTTGAGGCTACACCCGAACAATTGCAACGCAACGGTGGGATGTCGACCGAGATGCGACGCATGGTAACCGGGTTGGCTCATCAAATCGAGTTGGCGCTGACAACGGCGCAGATGCAGCGGCAAATTTTTGATGCGCTGCGTGGGTTAGCGCCAGAGATGCAGTCGTTGCAACAACTCAGTTCACGCTTAGAGCAAGCGACACCGAGTACCTTAAGCACGATCGAGGATGACATCGTGCTCCATCCCGATTTTCCGCAACTGGTCAAAGAGGCATTAACGCAATTTTGGGGCGGGCCAAAGCTGGCAGACAGCCCATTGCTTGGCTTGCGTAGTGTGCGGCGGGTACTTGCCGAGCAAGGCGGTAGCCCGACCAAGGCTTTGCAGGCCGTATTGCGGCAAGCGATCGCGAATTTGCGACCCGATGATCAGATCGATCCTTCGGCGCAGGAGTGGCTATTGTACAATCTGTTAGAAGGGCGATTTTTGCGCCGGCAGACGGTGCGTGATGTCGCTCATCGCCTTGCTATGAGCGAGTCAGATTTTTACCGGAAGCAGCGGATTGCGATTGAAGAGGTCGCGCGCCAAATCTTGTTAATGGAAGAACATGAGTGCGAAAATTCTACTGGCCGAAGATGAGATCGATCTGCAACTGATCACGCGCATAGCGCTCGAAGACGCAAATTATACCGTCGTTATCGCGAATAATGGTTTTGAAGCGTTGGAGCAACTTGCATGTCAGACCTTTGATCTCTTGTTGATCGATGTCATGATGCCGCAGATGGATGGATTAGAGCTGTGTCAGCGGTTACAGTACCATCCGGTTTGGCGCCAGATACCGATCGTCTTGCTCACGGCTAGCCCCAGAGTGCGGGATTTGCCGCAACACTTGCCATCTTCAGTGCGCGGTTGGGTTGAAAAACCATTTAATGTGTTTGCACTGGTGGAGAAAGTTCAATCAGTGCTCGCTGGCGAGTGTTGATAATCGCATGCTGCCATACGCTAGGCTAAGCATCGGTGTTCAAGTGAACAGGTGTACATGGTCGTGGAATTACCTGATCGATCAGCCCTTCTAGCCATCCTGTGCCGGCAGATGTATCGCGCCCCGTCGCGTGAGGTCGTATGGCAGGTATTGCTTGATGGCGCACGCAGCCTTGCTATGGCGAAGGTGGCGTTGATCTATCGACTTGAGCCTGAAAGCGATCAATTGCAGCGGTTTGACGATCAGACCGATCCAGTCGCAAGTGTGGCTCCGCAACAGATTAGTATTCCACACTACTTGATGCATGATTTGCGGTTGTTGCGGCAACCGCTGCTCTTTACACCTGATCGACAATCAACACCGCTGGCCTTGGCATTGACCCATGCGATCTGGCCTGAACAGCCGCCAACGCAGATTGTTTTCTTGCCCCTCGTGTCCCACGGCACGTTGCAGGGTCTGTGCATCTGTGGATGGAATGCACTCGTTGCTCATGAATACGTCGGCGTGTTGCAATTTCTAGCCGATGATGCCATTTATGCTCAGACACGGTTTGATTATGCCGACGGTATGCATAAAGCCGAACCGCTGCCGACGGATGCTTTCGTCGATCTCGCCTTACTCTACACCCATACCCCCGATCAACTGATTGGGGTCGCGCTAGAGCAACTAGTGAGCGCCGTTGGCGCCGCAGCCGGTGCGCTCTATCTCTACAATGATGAAGCAAGCCGGCTTGAGTTAAAGACGGTGACGACTAGTGCATCGTTGCCGGCTTTTGCAACCGTACTTCACCAGCTATGGCAACACGAGCTTGGTCAGCAGATGCAAACGTTGGCCGCGTCATTGCTCGAGTCAGACGAGGAAATCGCTTATCTGCCAATAGATTATTCTCAATCACCGGTACCCGGGACATTACACGCATTTCTGCGTTCGTATGCTATTACCGGTGTACTTTCACTGACGATCGTCGTCGGTGGATGGCAGGCTGGTGTTGTGCAGTTAGCGCCGTGGCCAAGCAATCGTTTCAGCGAACGGCAGGTGCAGTGGCTGCGCCTATGGGCGCGGCAAATTGGCGCGGTGATTGAGCATACCCGGCTCTTTGAGCATTTGCGGATCGAGCTTGATCGGGCACAGGCAGTGGTGGAAACGACCAACGATGGCATTATTATGATTGACCTTCAGCGCCGAGTTGTGATGGTCAATCGGCGAGCCTGCTATTTCTTTGGTGTGGCCGAGCATGATCTTAAGGGCCGGTCGTATAATGACCTGTTACTTATTTTTGGCCGAGTTTTTGCCAATAGTACTCGCTTGACATTCTGGTTGGGGCAACTACTAGGTTCAGAAACCGACCGCGCTAATGAAGAGTTTCAGGTGATTTGGCCAGAGGCGCGCCGGTTGCACTGCTTTTCAGCGCCGGTGATTAATCGGCGTGAGCAGTATTTAGGACGAATCTTGATCTTCCGCGATGTGACGCGCGAGCGTGAAGTTGAGCGCCTGAAGGACGATTTTGTCTCAACCGTATCGCATGAACTGCGGACGCCACTCAGCAGTATTCAGGGGGCACTGCAACTGGTGTTAGGTGATGCTGCGCGGGGCAAGCCCGGGCTTGCTCCTGATCTCGCCGCGCCGGTACGCTCAATGCTGCAAGTGTCGCTGGCAAATACTGAACGGCTCATTCGGCTGGTGAATGATATGCTTGATATTGCGAAGATCGAGCAGGGACGGTTGCGGTTGCAGCCGAAGCCGATTGCACCGATCGAGATCGGCCGGAGCGCCGTGGAGGAACTGCGAGCGTTCGCGCGCCAGTATGGCGTGACCATTTCGCTGAACGTGCCGTCCAATTTACCATTGGTGGAAGTCGATCGCGATCGGATTGTGCAGGTAGTGATCAACTTGTTGTCGAACGCGATCAAGTTTTCACCGAAAGGACAGCAGGTGCTGTTGAGCGCCACCCACGAGCAGAACGTCGTGCGCTTTAGCGTGCGCGATTGGGGGCCCGGCATTGCCCGTGCCGATCAGATGCGGTTGTTTCAAAAGTTTCACCAACTCGACCAATCGATCAATCGCGAAAAAAGCGGTTCTGGACTGGGGTTGGCTATCTCGAAGGAGTTAGTTGAACTACACGGTGGCAAGATTTGGGTTGATAGTGATCTTGGCCGGGGGAGTACGTTCAGTTTTACAGTGCCGGTGGCGAAAGTGCAGCCGCAACCGGTTGCAAGTCAACTCCCGCTGATTATCGTTGCCGACGGTGCTCATCCGTGGGTCGCCAAACTACGCGCTGCGTTAGAAGCCGATCCCGACTGGCACGTGATCCAGATACAGGCGGATGACATTAATGTCGCTACACCAGCGCGCCAGCCGGCATGTCTGGTCTTAATCGACTCTGGCAATCTCGATGATCGAATCAGTCAAATCCGCGCAGTTCCGCTTTACCGGATTGTGCCGATGATCGTGATCAGTCAGGTGCCAGTGTCGAGCCGCCTGCGTAATACCAGTGTCTTGTCGTTTGATAGCCCGGTTGAAGACGTTATTGCCGAAATTCGCCGCCAGCTTGCCGAACCGCAGCCGCTGGTGCTGGTAGTTGATGATGATCCGAATGTGCGGACGGTGTTGATGCGTATTTTGCAGCGGCACCGCATGCGGGTGTTAGCGGCCAGTGATGGGATTGAAGCGCTAGAGTTAGCGCAGCATTCGCGACCGCATGCAGTTTTGCTTGATCTACGTATGTCCGGTATGGACGGTTTGGAGGTGTTGCAGCGGTTACGGGCGCAGCCGGATACAGCGACGATCCCGGTTGTGATTTTGACCGCCAACGACTTGGGGCCTGATGCGTCGGCGCAAGCATTCAATCTTGGCGCGTGCGGTTTTCTCGAGAAACCGGTTACGGCTGAGCGTCTTATCGCCACGTTGACATCCGTTATGCAGACACGTAAGGATGATGATGAATAAGGCTCCGTCCGAAGTGGAAAAGTTTATCCATCAGCTTGCATCACCACTCACGGCGTTACAGAGCGCAGTAGACTTGCTGGCGCATCACTATGGGCAAAGTGATGATCAGCGATTACGCAACTTGATCGGCTCGTTGCAGCGATCGACAGCCCGCTTGCGCCAGTTTAGCCAACTCTTAACGGGCCGGTTGCAGATGGAAGGCGATATGATCGTTGCGCGGGTACCAATTGAAGCGTATCAGCCGGCGATGCCGGCACAGTCAGTGTCGGCGCCAGTCGTTTCAATCGGCCCGGGATTGGCAGTGCTGGTGGGTGGGGCGATGCTTGATGGGCTTGCGCAGACGTTGGCTGAAGCGGGCTTAGATGTGCAGCGCGTAACGACTGGGGCCGCTGGCCTTGATCTTGCCCGTCGCCGTCGGCCTCGCTTGCTGGTGATAGCTGAGGAAATCACGGACATTGATCCGCCTACCTGTGTCCAGATTGCCCGTACCGATCCGGAAACGCGCGAGGTTGCGGCGGCGGTGGCGAGCCACCACCCATTAGTTGGCGGCACCGTGCCGCTACTCGATCTGAGCCAACCGCTGCTTAATCAAGTGCAGCGCTTGTTGACCGCGCATCAGTATGAGCGGGGGATGCCACGGATTCTCTTGGTTGATGATGAAGCGGAGACTCGGGTTACGCTTGGTCAACAATTGACCGATGCCGGGTTTGTGGTCGTGACGGCAGCGGATAGTGCGACAGCGGTGCAATTGGCGACTACGCAGCATTTCGATCTTGTCATGCTCGATCGGTTGTTGCCTGATGGCGATGGTTTGCAGATATTGCATACCCTGCGCGCTACGCCGGCGACGCGGTTGGCGCCGGTGGTGTTGCTGTCTGCGGTCAGCGCACTGGATGAAAAGGTGCGGAGTTTGCAATTAGGCGCCGATGACTATATCGTGAAACCGTGCAGTGCAGCGGAATTAGCAGCGCGGATCCGTTCGATTTTGCGCCGGAGTGAGCGGGATAGCAGCGTGAATCCGCTATCACGGTTGCCCGGTAATATCGTGATTGAACGAGTCATTCACGAACGGCTGGTGCAGCAGCAACCGTTTGCGGTGGCGTATATCGATCTCGACCATTTTAAAGAGTATAATGATCACTACGGATTTTTTAAGGGCGATGCGGTGATTGTGCATACGGCCCGGCTTTTGGCTGACATCGTGCATTGGTATGGCGAAGCGGACGATTTTCTTGGCCATCTCGGCGGTGATGATTTTGTGTTAGTAACGACGTTGGAACGTGCGCAACGCCTTGGTCAAGAAATGATCAAGCGCTTTGACGCGACGATCCCCTACTTTTATGCAGCAGAGGATCGCGAGCGAGGCTATATATTCGGTCACGACCGGCAAGGTCGTCCATACCGTTGTGCATTGCTGAGTGTCTCGATTGCAGTTGTGCCGGTAGCGCCATCACACTATCGGCAGCCTTACGAGATTGCGCAGCGAGCAGTGATAGTGAAGCGACAGTCAAAGACGATGACCGGCAGTTGTTTGCTGGTTGATCAATCAGAAAGAGGATGATATGCCTTCCATTCCGGTGCCAACTATTGTAGAGCGCACCAGCCGGGGAGAGCGGAGTTGGGATATTTTTTCCCGCTTGCTAAAAGAACGAGTGATTATTATTGGCGAGCCGATTGATGATGAGTTGGCCTCGTCGGTGGTGGCACAGTTGTTGGTGTTGCAGCAGCAAGACCCTGAGCGTGATATCTGGATGTATATCAATAGTCCGGGTGGCGTTATCCGGGCGGGGTTGGCGATCTACGACACCATGCAGCTCGTGACGCCTGACATCTGTACGGTGTGCGTGGGCCGGGCGGCGAGCATGGCGACAGTACTGCTTTGCGCCGGGGCGAAGGGGAAGCGGTTTGCCTTGCCGCACGCGACGATCCATTCGCATCCGGCTGGCGGCGGCGCAGAGGGGTATGCGCCGGATGTGCAAATTGCGGTTGAGGAGATGTTGCGGTTGCAACGGTTGCTGCGCGAGATTATGGCCAAACACTCTGGCCAGCCGGTCGAGCGGTTGGAAGCCGATTTTAGCCGTGATTTTTATATGACCGCGTCGCAGGCGTTAGAGTATGGTTTGATTGATGCGATTTTGACGCCGCAGCAGCGGTGAGCTGCCGGCGGAGCCAATCGGCGGTCAGGGTGATACACGCAAGATCGATTGGCAGCGAGATATGGCTGGCAAACGGCAGAAGGTGATATTCAGCCCAATCGGCAGCCAGCGCAGCGATTTCGGCGGCTGCTGCTGGCGGGACGATAGCGTCGCGGCCAGCATAGACCATCAGCGTAGGTAAGGGCGGTTGACGATGCGCCAGCATGCGAAGACTCCTCGGCACGTCAAGCGCATCAAAGAGATCCCACGTGCCAATTGTAGCCCGAATGCCGCTCGTCTGCCACGCCTTGATCACGTGGTCAATGGCGCCATCGCGGAACAGATGGAGCATACGCGGTTGAATAATGGCTAGCGCCTCTCGAATCTGCACCTGCCGGTATTCACGCGCAGTTAGTCGCAGTCGTGGTGGCACTTCCCACAGCGCGAGCGCATCCACCGGCGCACCATTGGCAATAGCGCGGGCCAACACTGCACCGCCTAAACTCATTCCGAGCGCACCGATCTGTTGGTAACGCTGTTGCAGCCATTCCAACGGATCGGTGACGCTATCAACCATCTGCGGAAACGATTGCGGACGCGGACTCTCGCCGTGGCCGTCAAGGTCGATCAGTAACACCGCTAGCCCGCGTGCAACCAAGGCATCAACGAGTCGCCATGCGTAAAAGGTTTTATCGCAGCCTGAGCCGTGTGTTACCAGTACCGCTGCCGTTGCGCTGCCACGGGGGACAATGTGCAACACCGGCACCGGGCCGTGGCGAGCGGGGAGATCGAGCCGGCTAATGTAGCGATCGGAATAACTTCCCGGCTGGAGCTGCCGGCGTGGATTGAGATCGCGTCGGCGCAAGGTGGCTAAACCAAGCTGGATGATGAGCGCGGGGATCAAGAGCGCGATAGTGACGGGCCAGCCTGCTGCCGGTAGATGCCAACTCAGCGCCGCCAACGGGATGGCAAGCCGTTCGCTCCAGCTCAGACCGCGTAATCCGGCAAGATTGGCGAGCGTATTGTAGAGGGTGATCAAGCGGAAGAGTGTAGCCAGCAGACGCACGGAACCTCGATGAGTGACACGATTGCAGCGATTGCAACCCCTCCCGGTGAGGGGGGTATTGGTATTATACGACTAAGTGGGCCGGATGCTCAATCGATTGCACTGAAAATCTTCCGTCCGGCGCGCGCGGGCCGGTTGCGCAGCCATCGGGTACGCTATGGGCATGTGATCGGGCCTGATGGGGCGGTCATTGATGAAGCGTTGCTGACCTTCATGGCCGCGCCGCACAGTTTTACCCGCGAAGACGTGGTTGAAATCTCGTGCCACGGTGGTGCGTTGCCAGTACAGCTTACGCTTGAGGCGGCATTGGCTGCCGGCGCGCGATTGGCCAATCCCGGCGAATTTACCATGCGCGCTTTTTTGAACGGGCGGATCGATCTGAGCCAAGCTGAAGCCACGCTCGATGTGATCCGGGCGCAGACGAGCGCGGGGTTGGCGGTGGCGCAAGCTCAACTCGGCGGATGGTTGGCGCGGGAAGTGCGGGCAGCGCGGGCCGCCTTACTTGAACCGCTGGCCTACATCACTGCGCTGATCGACTTCCCGGAAGAGGGGATCGAGCCGCAGACGGTGGCTGAGCCGGTGGCGCAAGCGTTAGCGACGGTGGAGCGGTTGTTGGCCGGGGCTGATCAGGGGATGGTGATCCGCAACGGCGCGCGCGTGGCGTTAGTAGGCCGGCCCAATGTCGGCAAATCGAGTTTGCTCAACGCCTTGTTGCGGGTCGAGCGGGCGATCGTGACGCCGATCCCCGGCACTACCCGCGACACACTCGAAGAGACGGCCAATCTGGCCGGCGTACCGGTAGTCTTGATCGACACTGCCGGCATGCGGGTCAGCGATGATCCGGTAGAACAGATTGGGGTTGAGCGAGCGCGATCGGCGCTGGCTAGCGCTGATCTGGTATTGTTAGTGTTTGATGCCCAGCAACCGTTTACTGCCGAAGACGCGGCGATGCTGTCAGTCACTGCCGAACGGTCTACAATTATCGTTTGGAACAAGTGCGATGATCCGACTAGCGCGCCACCGCCAGCGCCGGCGCATCCGCGTTGTGTGGCAGTAGTGGCGTGTTCGGCACGCTATGGCCACGGAATCGATACGCTGGCGAAGACGATTGCTACCACGCTCCTCGGTGGTACGCTACCGGCCAGCGGTACGACCCATCTGGTTAGCAACCCTCGCCATCGTGCGGCTCTGCGCCGCGCAGCCGAATATTTACGTGCCGCTCAAGAGACCCTGATGGCTGATCCAGCGCTCGATCTGCTGGCGGCTGATCTCACCGGTGCAGCCAACGCACTCGGTGAAATCACCGGCGAGACGGTGGGCGAAGATCTGCTCGATGTGATCTTTAGCCGGTTCTGTATTGGGAAGTAGGTGCTGTGTTACAATGACGTTGTGCCGTTACACCGCGAATAAGGAGGAACGCGCATGAATAAGAAGACCATCCGCGATGTGGATTGGGCCGGTAAACGTGCGCTGGTGCGGGTTGATTTTAACGTACCGCTCGATGATCAGGGTCTGATTACCGATGACACGCGCATTCGGGCCGCGTTGCCGACGATTCGGTATCTGTTGGAGCACGGTGCGAGCGTCGTACTCATGTCGCACCTTGGGCGGCCCAAAGGTAAACCCGATCCGAAGTATAGCCTGCGTCCGGTAGTTGAGCGATTGTTTGAGTTGTTGCCGGAAGCGACTGAGGTCAAGAAGACGGAAGCCATCACCGGTCCGGCAGCCGAAGCAGCAGTAGCAATGCTCAAGCCGGGTCAGGTGTTGGTGTTGGAGAACACCCGCTTCGATCCGCGAGAAGAGAAGAATGATCCGCAGATGGCAGCCGAGCTAGCGAAGCTGGGTGACGTGTACGTCAACGATGCGTTTGGCACCGCGCATCGCGCCAATGCTAGCACCGAGGGGGTGGCTCACTATCTGCCGGCGGTGGCCGGTTTCCTGATGGAGAAGGAATTGGCTTACATCGGCGGCGCGCTGAGCAATCCGCAGCGACCATTTGTAACAGTTATCGGTGGGGCCAAGATCAGTGACAAGATCGGTGTAATCGAGAATTTGCTCGGCAGGGTTGATGCGCTGCTGATCGGTGGCGGGATGGCCAACACCTTTTTGCTGGCCAAGGGCTTGAATCTCGGTGACTCGTTAGTGGAACCGGATAGTGTCACGGTGGCGCAGCAACTGATGGCCAAGGCGGAAGAGCGCGGCGCGCGGCTGCTCTTGCCGGTTGATGTGGTGATCGCCGATGCGTTCAGTGCTGAGGCGCAACGGCAAGTGGTTGACGCTGACGCCATTCCGGCTGGTTGGCGCGTGCTCGATATTGGGCCAAAGACGATTGAGCTGTACAGCGCTGAGATTCGAGCGGCGCGGACGGTAATCTGGAACGGCCCGATGGGAGTATTCGAGCTAGAGCCGTTTGCTGCCGGTACACGGGCGATTGCCCAAGCGATGGCGGAAGCGTCAGCCAACGGCGCGATCACAATTGTCGGTGGCGGTGACAGCGTCGCGGCGGTCGAGCAGGCTGGGTTGGCCGAGAAAATGTCACACGTCAGCACCGGCGGCGGCGCGTCGCTCGAGTTACTTGAAGGGCGAGTGTTGCCCGGTGTAGCGGCGTTGCAAGACGCCGAGTAACGGATAAGGTCAATACGGTAGTGTATTGGGCGGGACACGGCAGCGCCGTGTCCCGGTTCCATTATGGAATATTGGTGGCGCCGGCAAGTTCAATAGAGACGCGGCAACACCTTGTTCCTCCGCCATTATGGAATATTGGTGGTATCGGCAAGTGCAGCCTCTTCCCACGGCTCGACATTGCCGGCCCAATCACGGGCGCGCACACGGAAGGCAAACTGTTTGCCCTCATCGGGGCCAAACCATGCGCTGAGATCAGCCGTTTCACGCTTCCAATCAGTCCAACCGCCGTCGGGCAACAACCGCACCTGCACGTCGTAGCTGGCGATACCGGTCATATCATCGTTACCGCCCCACTTGATCAAGAAGCCATTGCCGGCGCGCGTAATCGAAAGGATTTGGGTGTTGGGCGGGGTCGTATCGCTACGCGGTTCCCATGCGATCGCATCGTAGCGCACGGCCATGCCGCGATCACCGGAGAGGTCGCTGAGGAAGACCTGTGGCACTTCGTTGCCGGCGCCGCCAAAGTAATAGGTGCCAAGCGAAGCCCACTGGCCGCTGGCTGAGCGTTGGTCAAGCGTCACTTCAGTCGTCGCCCCAGCATGGCTGATCCGATAACGGGCGCTGGTTGTGGCTGGATTGCCGCATGTTGGGATGTAGGCTTTGACCTCATAGAAACCGGGCCTGAGGCTTGGCGCAGTCCACGCCGCGGCAGTGGTCGCTTTAGCCGGGTCAGTGGTGGAGTATGTCCATTGATGTTGGCCGTTCAAGCCGCACCGTTCTTCGTACCAATCCTTGCCAATCGGGTTGAAGGCGGTATCAGTATTATCAACTGTAAATGCTCCTTCAGGTGCAGTGACTGTTTGTTGCGCGGCATCATCGGTGAACTGGGTTGGGCCAACCTCTACCGCATCGCCGGGACCGGGGTCTTCGCCAAGCCAGAGGAAGGTGACGTAGACGTAGTCGCTCCTCGTCATGCCAAGGTCGTCCCAGAAGGTGCCATCAGCGATGTCGATCCCATTGGGGAGGGTAATCCGCCGGCCCCACTCATCGCGTCCGCCGTTGTAGCCATGGAAGTAGGCTGCTTCGGCCATCGGCATGCCGACCGGCAGGTCGCTGTAACGGCGGTTCGGATTCCAATAATCATCGCGCGTATTCCATGGCCCAACATCCCAGACTGGCACTACAACGGAACGGCCATTGTAGGTAAGACGAACTTTGAACTTATCGGTGCCTTTGGGAGAGAGCGCGCACCAGCAGGGTAGGGCCACAAACCGATCGCGTGGTTGGATAATGTGGCCATTAGCGGTGCGGTAGCCAACAAGACCTTCGCGGGTAGCGAAGATGCGGTAGGTGGGAGCAACGGGTGGCTGTTGCGATGGCGAGGTCGTCGGGGCGGCCTGTACGTGGGCGATGGCGGTCGAGAGCACGACCAGCACAGCGACAATCAAGCCGCGGCGAACGATACTTCCTCTCATACAGTCTGTTTCCTCCTTATTATGGCGGCATTCGGCACGGTGTGCCGGGCAGACGCGGGGCAGCCGCCGCGTGGTGGGGTCTGCCGGCGTAGGTAAACGCCACCAATACCCCGTCATAGGATTATCTGAAGATGCGTCTGCCGGGGCGCCGCTTCGTGCGCTGCGAGGCGCAGTAGCGAGCGTGGTAAGCGGTACATCTGGCAAACAGAGCCAGCGCTTGGCGGCGCCCGCCCAATCAAGCCGGAGCAACGGGCTCCGGGGCGTTATGTTAGCGCCCGCCCTCAACCGTCATATTGGCGAGGTCGGGGATGGCCGCGATCCAGACCGAGCCGGGGGCAAGCGGTACTTCGTTGCCATCAGCATCAACGAGGTAGAGTTGAGCATAGCCTGCCGCTTTGCGCCACGTGGCCTCGATCATCCGGCCATCGCGGAAGATGCGTGCCGGGCCTTCACCGATCACATCCTGCTCGATCCGGCCTTTTGGATCGTTTGGAATAGGTCGTTCGGGCACTTCGAGAATGACAACATTCTTAAACTGCAACTGCGCGCCGGTGGCAGCATCGACGTGCGGGCGATTGCCGCGCAGATAGCGATAGCTGTTAGTGACCGGATCGTACTGCCAGCCAACGCTCGCTTCACGATAGATAAAGAAGTAGCGCAGTGATTGTTGCGCAGGCCGTTCGGCGAGTGGCGCTTCAGGTGAATAGGTGAAGCCGATCTCTTCTAACCCTTCCACCGGGCGATCATTAGCCGAAGCAAATGCGGCAATATTAGCACTATTGGTATAGAGGTTATGCGGTGCGCTGCGATCACGGGTGCGGTAGAAATAACCGCTGGCATTGCCGCGCAGCGCGTCCATATTGATCAATTCGATGGAGGTTTCGGCTAAAAGCAGCCCTTCAGGCGAACCTCCGGCATGCACGTACACCGATCGGAACCCTTTTGCCCATTCGACATAGTACGAACGGGCGCTGCGGACCGGGCCGATTACTGGGACATCAGGCGAAATACCGGGGATGAAGATCGCCATGTAGCGGGTAATGCCGAACTCGGCCAACGCCTCGAATACGATGGCCGCCTTATCTATCCCGGTTTGCGGGTAGGCATTGGGATGGTTATCGTACATCACCGCAAAGGGCCGGCTAGTGACCGAACCGCGAGGAACGGCGAGCGGTGCGGTGATGGGTGCGGGGGTGGCAGTAGGCGCTAGGGTGGCGGTTGGTTCAGGGGTCGCAGGCGGTTCTGGTGTAACGGTGGGTTCTAGGGTAGCTGTTGGTGGAAGTGTTGGTACGGACGTCGGCTGCGGAGTTGCAGTAGGCAGCCGAGTTGCAATTGCAACGAGCGTTGGTAGAGGCGACGGCGCAGGCTCATTGGCAACTGCCGAACTACATGCGCTCATCAACAATATGCACAGCAGCAAGGCTAATGCAGAACATCGACTCTTCATGCGTTTCTTTCCTTATGCACCGCAGGTCATGGCGGAGCAGCGCGGGCGGCCTATTATACCATGGGTTTGGCGGGGCGCAAGTTGGGCGGTTGGGCGGTCAAACTTGAAAAGATGTCGTTCTTGGATGGAATGCGGCAGTGCAACTGCGCTAAGGCGTCCGCTAAAAGCCTGCTACGTAGACAATAAGGGTGGGCCGTGATTGCTCGCCTTGTCAGTTCCCGGTGCGGAACTGCCACGTGTAGATAAACGGTTGACCATCATACGATCCGCTGATCGATACTTCGATCAGGCTGTTGGTGGGTAAATTGCTCGTAGGGGTGACAACGATCCCTTTATGGCCGACCGGCAGGCTCGTCGTGCTGGTGTGAGGGATAGCGTTGCCGCCGACGACGCGCAGATCCGTGCCGCTGATCACTGGCGTACTACCGAAATAGCGCCATTGCAACGTAATCGGATATTGCGTCGCTGGCACATCGGTTTGGTCAATGCCGGGGTAACGCACCGGCCAATACGAGTAGCTTGCACCATCGACAAAATGAGACAACACATCAAGTGCAGCCGCGCTGCGTGCTCCGCTGGCCGTGGTGTAAAACCCAAACCCGAAAGTTGGCGTGGTGGGGTAGAGCAACCAGATGCGATGGCCAATCGATTTCATCCAGCTATCAATAGCGTCAGCCGACTGCCAACTGCTGCCCCATCCAATCTATGCATTGCCTTTTTGCGCGCAGATCTGGCCGGTGGGCGAGGCGAAGGGCTTGGTCGGGTCTTGGTTGTGTGTAATGTGGTTATTCTCGGCCATATAGCGCGCGTGTTCCCAGCAGTTGCTGTTGAGTTCGCTACTTTCAGTAACCGGTGGCACGCCGGCCCGCGCCCGATAGGCGTTAACCCGCTCTAACCAGTTGGATGAGAGGGGTGGGTACGTCACTGTGCGGATAATTAGAGGGATAAAGATGGTGTTTGGCAGGCTTTGCGGCGTTGCTGTTTGGCAACGACGTTGGCCGGCAGTGACAGAAACATCATAAGGTTCGCAATGAGCGAACAAGAGAGCAGGAAGAGGCGCATAGAAAGTGACTTCCGATAAACTGATAAATTAGCTCAGTCTATAACGATAATATACCAATCAATCCCTATAGCAGGCAATAGGGTTTTTTATACTATCTTGCGAGTAGTCCTCCCGTTGTGCCGTACCGTAGGTAAGGAGGCAATACGGAGCAGAAATGATACACCATCCACACCATTCCTAAGCCTTTGTGCCGGTGTGATCGGCCCTCACCCCCGCTCCTTTTGCTGCCTGACACAACCACCCCTCGGCCCCGCTCCCATCTTCCGGGGGGGGGGAGGAGGCGTGTTTTTACCACAGAGGGCGCGGAGGACGCAGGGGGAGCCACTCGGAGGCGAGAGCGGCATTGCTGAAGCGGAAGACAGTAGCGTCCCGCTGCCACTTAGGTGAGAGCAAGGAGGGGGTGAGGGTGCCCCCCAGCGGGAGGGGCTGGCCGCCACGGCTGTGATGAGCCGGTCGTCGCAGAGGGGGCCCCCCAGCGGGAGGGGCCGGCGGTGGGGACACGAAATTGCGATACCACGACGCAGACGAGTTGGGAAGCGGTTCCACGCGATTCGTTGCCTTCTCTACGGCACTGTGCTACGATGAGCCGAGAGCATTTTTTAGCAATGATGGAGCGTGCCATGAGCAGCGCTGAGGTGCAGGCGATCACGGTGGGGAGACCGGATCGGGCGGGGAGGAGTCGCGCAGGTAGCCCGACGGCATTAGTGGTGGCGGTGGCCGATGAGCAGCCCGCAGCAGCGGCATTGGCCGCTTATCAAAGCGTGGAAGCGGCAATGTTGCCGCATTTCTATCTTGATCGCAATGGCGACCTGTATCAATTGGTTTCTACCACACGCGCCGGGCATGGGTTGGGCCGGGCAATCTGGCGGGGGCGAAGCCACAATCTTGATCGGGTGGCGGTGATTATCAGCCTTGAAGCGCCGGCGCTAACCGATCTGAGCGAGGCGCAGGCAACGGTGTTGGCTGATTGGCTGCCACGCCTACTTGTGCAGCATGATCTGTTGTTAGCTGACGTGAGCAGGCTTGCCACCGACATCCTTGGACGGAACCGAGTGCAGCCGTATTTGCCGCCACCACCGTCGGTTGCCTCTGCTGATGGATTACTTCTCGGCAGGAGCGTTCGCTCGCCTGAACAAGAGCTATGGGTAGGGTTGGCAACAGTGACGTGGCGGCAGCGCGGCGCGCAGTTGCGGCTCAACCAAGCTTTTTCATTGCACTGGGGCAAGTTTGATCTCGGTGCGCCGCTGGCTGCCAACGAGCCGCCGCCGGTGGCACTTGACGGTAAGACGTATAACTTTCAGGTCTTTGCGCGTGATACGATCTTTAATGAGGGTACGCAGTATGCTGCCGTGCAGAGTTTAGCGAATCTGTTGGGGCCAGACATCGGTGCGATTCCGACCGGCGGGGTGAGCCGGGCACTGATTGAGGCGAGCTATCGTAGTGCGTTGAAAGCAAGCGCCGCGCGCGCGCCGCTCGAGGGTAAGACTGAGTTTCGCGCCGATTGGCGCTTCCATTTCGTGGCGTTGCAAGCCAACCTTGGTCCAGCCCTCAGCGGAAATTATGTGACCGCCGATCGCGCTTTTGCCGTACAAGTCTTTGCCGGTGACACGCTCTATACGCCGATGAGCCGGCAATCCGGCTGTTTCTTTCTCAGTCTGACCGATCCGACTAGCCCGCAGTATGCCCAACTGTGGGCCGAAACGTACAAAGTTGCCGGCGTGCCGTACAATCCTACCGATCCGTTTCACCAGCGGGCGCTAGAGTTGAAGCTGGGTACGCCGCTGAGCGGCGTACTGCACGAAACAATCAACGGGGCACCTTACGATCTCCAAGTCTTTGCCTATGATACGCTGTATCGTGGGCCGGACGGCGTGATTCGCCGGATGAGCGAGCTGCCGCGCCCAGCCGAGGTGCAGACATGGCAACCGCGTCCGGCGGTTGCTCCGGCGCAACCAGCCCAGCCAGTGCCGCAACCCGCTGCGCCAGCGCCCGTTTCATCAATCTCGACTGCGCCGGAAGTGGTGCGAGCCGGGCCGCCGCGTCGCGATCCGAATTGGCCGCCAATGCCCGATTTCAACATTCTGACCGACCGCAACGGCCAGCGCGAGCGAATCTTGGGTAAAATCGAGTGGGTGCGCAAAAGTGGTGATGATATTACGATCACCAATGATTGGGCGGCGCAGAACCTGATCGAGGTGTCTATCCCGCAACTAGCCCGTTTCCGTAATACCAACGGCGGGCAGATCAAGTTTCACCGGTTGGCGGCTGACCAGTTGCGCCGGTTGTGGCAGGCATGGGAAGATGCGGGATTGCTGCATTTGGTGTTAACATTTGACGGCGCTTGGTGGCCGCGCACCATTCGCAACAATCCTACCACGCTGAGCAACCATGCTTATGGCACGGCCTTCGACATCAACGCGCAATGGAATGCGTTCTACAAGCCAGCGGCGCTGGTGGGCGATCGCGGCTCGGTGCGCGAGTTAGTACCGATTGCCAATGCGCTGGGGTTCTTCTGGGGCGGTCACTGGAATTACGATGGCAGAGGCGCCAGTGATGGCATGCATTTTGAATGGGCAGTTGCCCGCTGAGCAAAGGAGCAAGCAATGCAACTGAACGGTCTTGGTGTGTTGGTCACCGGCGGCGCATCGGGGTTAGGAGCGGCGACAGCCGAGCGGCTGGCGGGGGTCGGCGCGCGGGTTACCATTGCCGATCTGAACGAGGCAGCCGGTCTTGAGCTAGCTGAACGGATCGGCGGGCAATTTGTGCGTACCGACGTGACCGATCCGGTGCAGTGTGCGGCGGCGGTGGCGGCAGCAACGGATGGCGGCAGTCTGCACGCGCTGGTCTGCTGCGCCGGTATCGTGCTGGCCGAGCGGATGTTGGGGCGCGATAGCGTGCATGATCCGGCCCGTTTCAAGCGAGTAATTGAGGTCAATTTGATCGGTACGTTTCAGATGATGCTCTACGCGGCACAGGCGATGACAACCAATCAGCCGAATGAGGAGGGTGAACGCGGGGTTATTGTGAATACCGCTTCAATTGCGGCGTTTGACGGCCAGATTGGTCAAATCGCTTATGCTGCCTCGAAAGCGGGCGTGGTAGGGATGGGATTGCCGGCAGCGCGCGAATTGGCCCGCTTCGGCATCCGGGTGATGACAATCGCGCCGGGTATTTTTGACACGGCGATGATGGCTAGTTTACCGGCAGCAGCGCGTGAGTCGCTCGGCGCACAGGTACCCTTCCCCTCACGGCTAGGCCGTCCGGCGGAGTATGCTGCGCTGGTGCAGCATATTATCGAAAATCCAATGTTGAATGGCGAAGTGATCCGGCTTGACGGTGCCATTCGGATGGCGCCAAAGTAAAGGAGGAATGCAATGCAGATCTATCTCGATACGGCTAATCTGGCCGAGATTCGGGAAGCGGCCAGTTGGGGGATTCTGAGTGGGGTGACGACCAACCCGACCCTGATAGCGCGTGAGCGCGGCGCTGATTTCAAGGACATCATTACCGAGATTGCTGAATTGGTTGATGGCCCGATCAGCGCCGAGACCATCTCGCTCGATGCCGAGGGCATGGTGCGCGAGGGTATCGAATACGCTTCGTGGCACCCGAACGTGATTATCAAGGTGCCGAGCACGACCGAGGGGTTGCGCGCGGTCAGCCAGTTGGCCAAGCACGGCATTCGCTGCAACGTGACGCTCTGCTTTAACTCAGTGCAGGCGCTGTTGGCGGCGCGGGCCGGCGCGTTTATCATCAGCCCCTTTGTCGGGCGCGTAGATGATACTGGCGTTGACGGCATGGCACTCATTCGCGAGATTGCCGGCATCTACCGCCAAGATCGCGAGATTACAACCAAGATTCTGGCTGCTTCGATCCGCCATCCCCGTCATATTGTCGAAGCGGCGCTAGCGGGGGCGGATATTGCTACCTGCCCATTCAAGGTATTGCAGCAGGCGATGCGCCATCCGTTGACTGATCGCGGCATCGAGCAATTTCTGGCCGATTGGAAATCGCGTTCGGGTTCGTGAGTAGCGGTTATGCCTGACCAACCCTTGATGCTTGGTCTGATTGGCGCCAGCGGCTCTGGCAAGACGACGCTGACCCGCGGAATTATTCGTCTGCTAGGGGCGCAGGGAGTGACGCCGATCAGTCTTGATGACTATCTGCGCTATAGCCGGGCTGAACGGGCGGCGCTCGGTTTAACCGACGCTGATCCAGCGGCGACCGATCTTGAGCGCATGGCGGCTGATCTGGCGGCGCTGCGTAGCTGCCAAACCATTGATAAGCCAGTGTACGATCACGTGGCTGGCGTGCCTCGTGGGAGTGAGCGCGTGGCGCCAACCGGTTTAGTGATCGCTTACGGCCCTCTCACCCTGACCCCGCCGGTACAGGCTGAGTTGTTTGACTTGACGGTCTACCTCGATCCAGCCCCTGAGCTTTATCGTCGTTGGCGGGAAGAGCGTGATGTCAAGCAGCGCGGCTATACGCTCGAACAGGTGCGTATGGCATGGCCGGCCCGCGAGCGTGACATCCAGCGCTACATCGCTCCCCAGCGCCCGTTGGCGGATGTGGTGTTGCGCTTTGTGCCGGCGACGGATGGGCTTGACTTGCAGATGTCGCTGCGGCGGCGCGCTCTGACCTTTGACTTGGCGAGCGCGGCGCAGCCGGCAGAGGCCGCAGCAGCGATCCAAATCCGTCCGGTGCCGGCAGATGAAGATCGCTTGCCGGCAGTGTTGGTTTCGGCAAAGAATGATCCTGCGCTCCAGCAGGTGAGCGACGCCTTGCGCAAGCGCCTGCCGGTGCGCGGGCAGGTAGTGACCGGTGAAGAACTAGCGCCGGCCAATGCGACGCTGACCTTTGCCCAGACCTTGATTGCGACGTTGTTGTTGCACGGGCGGGGGTAGGTGATTTCACCGCAGAGGGCGCCGAGATTGCAGCAGAGAAGGTTGGTGAGCGGGGGCAATGTCCATAACTGCGAAACCTGCTCTGATGGAGTTGCGGGTGTAGCGGTAAGCGTGCTTATAGTCAACCGTATCGCCTGCCTCTGCGTTCTCTGCGCCCCCCTGCGGTTTTTAATCTACTAACTCAAACGCTGCTTCGGCAATCGACAGCGGATCAAGCCCAAAGGCGCGGTAGAGGTCATCACGTGCCCCTGATTGGCCAAACCGGTCAACGCCGAGGGCGTGGAGCGGTGCGCCGTAGATCGAGCCGAGCCATGCCAGTGCGTGTGAAGCGGCATCATGGACGGTCACGATCGGCGCGTTGCGCTCGCCCGGCGGGATGAGCCAGCTCACGTCGCCGCCTTGTTGCCATTGCTCGTACACACGGCGGGCGCTAGTGAGATTGATCACATTTACTGCAACCCCTTCCCGGCGCAGATAATGGGCCGCCGCTATCGCTTCGGGCACCAATGTGCCACTGGTAACAATCTGCACCACTGGCGCACTTGGATGATCTTGGTAATCGATGCGGTCAATCAGCCGGTAGCCGCCACGCAAGACCTGCCGGCGCAATTCTTCGGCGCCGAGCCGGTCAAGGGCCGGTTGGAGCAGGCTTTGATCAATTGGGCGGGTGGAAAGGCGGAGATAGCTAGCCGAACCGTTTGGATCAATGCAGAGTCGTAATGCCTCATGTAAGAGCCATGCCGTTTCAAGGGCAAAACATGGCTCGAAACTGGCGAGATTGGGTAGTTCAATCCCCAGTGATGCCGTAACTGACGACTGGTGGGCACCACCTTCGGGCGAAAGGGTAATCCCGCTCGGTGTACCAACCACAATGAACCGCGCCCCCGAATAGAGACCGTAGATGAACGCATCAAGACCACGGCAAACAAATGGATCGTAGACGGTGCCAATCGGGATGAGCGGCTCGCCGATCAGGTCGCCTGCCAAACCAAACATCCCCAGCAGCATAAAAAGGTTCATCTCAGAAATGCCCAGCTCGATATGCTGCCCACCCGGCCAACGCCGCCAGCGCAACATACGATAGGCTTCGGTCTCAAAATCCGGCTCTTCGTGACGGGCGAACACACCGGTCTTGTTGATCCAGCCGGCCAAATTGGTCGAAACCGACACATCGGGCGAAGCGGTGACGATCCGTTCGCGCAAGCCGGTAAGATCAGCGACGCGCACCAGAAAGCGACCAAAGGTGTCTTGGGTGCTGACCATGCCGCTAGCCGGCACAGCAATTTCATCCGGCAGCGGGATCGTCACCGCAGGCTTTGGTTGATCAGGCGCACCATACAAACGGGCCGCTGCTTCGGCGCACAGCCGACCGCCGGGCGAATCGGGCGGCAGCCGATCCCACTCGTGGCCGGGAGCGATACCGAACTGCGCGCGCAGCGCCTCAATTTGCTCAGGTGTGAGCAGCATCGAGTGATTGAGCGGATTGCCAGCGATGGGCAGTCCCCATCCCTTAATCGTATAGGCGAAGATGATTGTTGGCCGGCGTGGTTCGGCATCGGCAGCAGCGAGGGTTTTAAGCAGTTCGATCACATCATGGCCGCCAAGGTTGGCCAGCACTGCTGGCAACTCTGCGTCGGGTATCGACGCAAGCAGGCGGGCAAGGCGCTCATCACCATTGATCAGGCGGGGGCGCAGATCAGGGCCGGCAAGCCGGATCAGCGCCTGATACTCCTCGTTACTCATCTTGTCGATGCGGGTGCGTAGCGCCTCGCCGCCGGGTTGGGTAAAGAGGGTTTGCAAGCGGCAGCCGTATTTGGCTTCCAACACCCGCCAACCACTCTCGGCAAAGAGCCGTTTGAGATGGGCCGCACGGATACCGGGCACCACCCGGTCAAGACTCTGCCGGTTGAGATCAACAATCCAGAGCAGATTATCGAGGTCAGCGAGAGCGGGATCAATCACCGCCTCCCAGACATTCCCTTCGTCGAGTTCGGCATCACCGACGAGCGCAATGAAACGCTGCGTCGCCGACCGATTGAAATGAGCTGCCGCATACTGCGCGCTGAGCGCGGCGAATGCCGGCGCGACTGCGCCGAGCCCGACCGAGCCGGTGGAAAAATCGGGCGGGTCAGGGTCTTTGGTGCGTGACGGGTAGGCTTGCAGACCGCCAAAAGCCCGCAATTGGGTGAGGTAGCGCGCATCGAGCCGGCCTAGCAAATATTGGAGAGCGTGATAAACCGGGGAAGCGTGCGGTTTGATCGACACCCGATCGCCGGGTCGCAAATAGTGCAGATAGAGCGTGGTCATAATCGTGACCATCGATGCCGACGAAGCCTGATGGCCGCCTACCTTCACGCCGTCGAGATTGGGACGAACGTGGTTCGCATGATGGACCATCAGCGTTGATAACCAGAGCACACGCTGTTGCACCTCTTCGATAGCACTGATCAGCGCGGGGGTCGGCTCAATGCGGGGCATACATTGCTCCTTATTGGTCAGTCGTGTAGGGTCATTGATATTATACTTGATGGCACGGTTGTTGCCATTGAGGTTGTCGCAGAGGAACGTTTCTTAACTTTACCATTGCAGTGAGAGTAGGTTAAGTCGTTATAAAGAAGCGATTAAAAGAAATTGAAAAAAGCTTAAGTGCATCAGAATGGTAAAAAACGCTCTAATTCACTTGCCAAAACGCTCTATTTGCGGTACTATGCGCATGCCCATTTCAGTTCAACATTGGTTTGCACCTTGATGCTTGCGCACTCGATTAATCCAACCGGCTTGTCCTTGTGAAGGACAAAGCGGTTTAGTTGTGGTTGTTCGCGACTTGAAATGGAGACCATGCCTTATGGAGAAAATCTCACGTCGGCGGTTTCTTAAAGGGACGGTCGCTTTGGGTGCCGGTGCGCTGCTCGCAATCTACAGCGACGGCAGCTTCCGGCTAGCATTGGCGCAAGAAAATCCTGCGTTCCGCATGCGGATTCTACACACGAATGATCACCATGCCCGGATTGAACCGGTGTTTAGCGGCAACAATCCAGTTCATGGCGGTGTTTCGCGTCGCAAAGCATTGATCGACAAGATCCGCCGCGAGACGGCAATGCCCACCTTGTTGGTCGATGCCGGCGATGTTTTCCAAGGAACGCTCTATTTCAATCAGTACAACGGCATGGCCGACCTCGAGTTCTACAATGTGATGGGGTACGAGGCGATGGCCGTTGGCAATCACGAGTTTGACAAAGGTCCGCAGGCGCTAGTTGATTTCATCACGCGGGCCAAATTCCCAGTATTGAGCGCGAATATCGCGGTTGCCGCCGGCAACCCACTGGCCGGCCTCATCAAGCCGCGCACGATCATTGAGAAAGATGGCCGGAAGATCGGTATCTTCAGCCTGACCCCGGAAGACACCGGCGTGCTCTCGAACGCCGGCCCCGGCATTAACTTCACGTCAGCGATCGAAGCGGCGCGCCAGCAGGTGGCGGCGTTGAAGGCTGAGGGCGTCTTCACCATCATTGCCCTGACCCATGTCGGGATTAACGTTGATCGGCGGATTGCTCGTGAAGTAGGCGGAATGAGCTTAATCATCGGTGGCCACTCACATACACCGATGGGGCCGATGAACAAGGTTGGTACACCACCCTACCCCGAACTGATTGCCGGCCCTGATGGTAAACCGGTGGTCGTAGTAACCGACTGGGAGTGGGGGCGCTGGCTCGGTGATATTACTGTAGCCTTTAATGCAGCGGGCACGGTGATCGATTTGCAGGGCAATCCGACTGAGGTGCTGCCGTCGTTGCCGGCGGATCAAGGGTTCGAGAACCGAATTGCGGTATTTAAAGGCCCAATCGAGCAGTTGCGCGCGCGGGTGGTTGGTTCGGCGGCGGTTGATCTCGATGGCAGCCGCAACAACATCCGCTCGCGTGAGACGAATCTGGGCAATCTGGTGGCCGAAGCGATGTTGGCCAAGGCGCGCAGCGCGGGGGCGACGCTGGCGATCACCAACGGCGGTGGCATTCGGGCATCGATCCCGGCGGGGCCGGTGACGGTCGGCCAGATTTTGGAAGTGCTGCCGTTCGGTAATACGTTGGCATTAGTGACGCTGACCGGCGCGCAAGTGATCGAGGCCCTCAACAACGGCGTCAGTCAAGTTGAGAGCGGCGCGGGCCGCTTCCCACAGATTGCCGGCTTCCGATTCACCTACGATCCATCGCTGCCGGCAGCCAGCCGGGTGACAAGTGTGACTGTCGGTGGCGCACCGATTGATCCAAATGCTGACTACATCGTCGTCACCAACAACTTTATGCTCACCGGCGGTGATGGCTATAGCGTTTTTACCCGCGGACGCAATCAGGTTGATACCGGCTTCATTCTAGCCGACGTGGTGGAAGAGTACATTGCCGCTAATTCGCCGGTTAATCCGCCAGTTGATGGCCGAATCGCGGTTGGGGCTGCCCCGGCGGTGACGCCAACCCAGCCAGAAGCTCCGGCGCAACCGGTGCCGGTACCAGCAACACTGCCCAACACCGGCGGCACGCTGACGCCGCTGGCGTGGCTGGCTGGATTGGGCGCGGCGGCATTGGCTAGTGGTGCAGCGTTGCAGCGTAGTGCAGTGGCGGAAGAGGCGGAAACTGTTGAAACTGAGGTGGCTGAGGTCGAGCAGTAGGTTGCTCGCTGGCCCCTTCGCTTGCACTTTGCGGAGCGGGCAGAACATGGGGTCGCGTGTAACCGTTGATCGCTGTACGATGCGGTAAAGTCCGGTGCTTCGTTCCCCTCTCCCACGCTAGTGGGAGAGGGGTTAGAGCTATCAGTCGGCGTAGCGGGCTTCGTCACCCTACCCCAACCCTTCAGGGCCGGGTGCTAGATCGGGTATTCTGTCCGCCCCTTCTCTCGCACTGCGAGGGAGGGGGCGGGTTGTGTGGCGACAACCGTCGCCGGTAGTGAGGAATAGCCACGAAAAGACACCAAAGACACGAAAACGTTCTGGATGCCGAATCTAGCAGAGACGGCTCGACGAACCGTCTCTGCCCGCTACTGGCAGCGTAGCCGACTCGCTGCGTTATAATTCCAAGCCACCATCAACCGGCAGCACCTCACCGGTGATAAAGCTCGACTCATCGGAAGCGAGGAAGAGGTAAGCGTAAGCCATATCTTCGGCGGTACCCAAGCGCCGCAGCGGCGTCCGATTCTTAAACTCATCAAGTACCTTTTCGGGCACGTGCGCAATCATCTCGGTTTGGGTAAAGCCGGGGGCGACGGCATTCACGCGAACACCGTTCGGCCCGAACTCACGCGCCCAAGTCTTGGTCATCCCGATCACGCCGGCTTTCGAGGCGACATAATTGGTCTGGCCGAAATTGCCGTTGAAGGCGACGATTGAAGCGGCATTGATGATCGAGCCTTGGCCCTTCTCGATCATAATTGGCGCGACATACTTGGTGCAAAGCCAAACGCCCTTCAGATTGACATTAATCACTGCATCGAACTGCTCTTCGGTCATCTTGATCATGCGGGCATCGCGGGTAATGCCGGCATTATTGACCAAAATGTCAATCGTGCCGGCCCACTCAACTACTCCCTTGACCATTGCTTCCACCGAAGCGGCCTGCCCAACATTGACCACAAATGCCTTAGCCTCGCCGCCGGCTTCGACGATCGCATTTGCCGTAGCGGTAGCGGCCTCTTCGTTAATGTCGGCCACTGCAACCTTCGCGCCCTCTTTACCGAACAGCAACGCCGTGGCGCGTCCAATGCCCTGCCCGCCACCGGTAATGATCGCCACTTTTCCGCTCAGACGCATAGCCTTCTCCTTCTGACGTTACAACTCGACCAAGCGAGAGAGATGCTGGTCAGGGTGAAATTGAGACAATAAGAAGACTGGGCATCGCCGTCTACGGTACAGCGATGCCGGTTGGTATACGAATCACCGGGCGGGGACGCTAGTTACTTCGTTCGCTCAGCCACGCTTCCATTAGCGGCCATGCGCGCTTGCTCGCGCCGCTGCCAACCATAATCCCGATATGGCCGCCTTTCAGTTCGATCAGCTTCTTATCCTTGCTGCTGACCCGATCCATGATCGAGCGTGACTGGCAATTGGGGACAATGTGATCCTTATCGGCAATCACATTGAGCAGATTGGCCTTGATGTTAGCCAGATCGACGATGCGACCTTCCATCATCAACTTATTTTCCATCAGCCGGTTCTCGCGGAAGAACTCGACTACCCATTGGCGGAAGGCGGCGCCGGGGAAATCAACGTTATCAGTCACCCACGTATTCATCGCAAGCCAAGCTTCAACCACCGCCGGATTGTCGAGGTTATCCCACAGCTTGAGGTAGGTGCCGATATAGTTCTCAACCGGCTTAAGCATCTTGTTGCCGTACTCAATAATGGTCGAGGGCACATTACCAAACTGACGTACTAGTTCATCAACGTTATAGTACTCGGTATTGAGCCAGCGACTGAAGGTACTACCTTCTTTATCACTAAAATCGATCGGCGCGGTCAGCAAGATCAGGTTGCGGAGACCGTCATCGGGGCGCATGGCGGCGTAGATGGTGACAATTGTCGCACCGATACACCAGCCCAGCATCGTGAACTCACGCTTCTTGCTATGGCGCTGCATCGCACGCACGGCACGGGGCAAGAACTTGAGCGAGAAATCCTCGAAATTGTAATGCGCGTCTTCAGGGCCGGGGGTGCCCCAATCGAGCAGATAGACCTCGTAGCCGTGGCGGAGCAGAAACTCAACGAAGCTATTGCCGGGGCGCAGGTCGAAGATGTAGGGCCGATTAATAAGTGCGAAGACCAACAAAATCGGCACTGCCTTACGCTGTTCCGGGGGCACCTGCGGATAATAGTGATAGAGACGCATCTTATTCAGCGCCCAAATCTGCTCCTTCGGCGTCTGACCGACCGCGACCTTAATGCGATTGGTCGCGATCCGAGCAGCCATATCACTGCTCTTGGTGGTGCGTTCAATCTCTTTCAATAACTGCTCGGTCATCCGCTCGAAGTCGATCGGCGCGGCATCTGCACTAGTCATAGTGAAACACTCCTACTCTTTGTCTTCTGTCGTCGCCTTGCGGGTACGAGCAGCCGGACGGGTATTGGCAAGCGAAGCGAGCTGTTCTTCAATCGCACTGAGACGGTCGCTGATAACGCTGACATCGGCCGGCGCCGGCGCACCAGCTGCAGCCAATTGGCGAACAAGGTCAGTTAGCTCATCGAGTTGCACCTGCATATCGTCAAGCCGAAACTCGATGTTGGTGAGCCGACTGGCCAACGACACCACTTCGCTGCGCGAAGGCATCTGAGCTTGGGCCAGATACCGTTCCATATACTGCTGAACTGCCTGTTGGACCGGGCCGGAGACAGCGAGCAGCGCGTCGAGTTGCGCGCCAATCGCCTGCGAGAAGGTTTCTGTGTTGACCATTGCGGTCAAGCTCTTCGCCCATGCGTCGAGGCTAGCATCACGCCAAGCCCGCCACGTGCCGATCGGATCGTTCGGATCAAAGCCATTCGGAGGCTGTGTCATTGCCAATCTCCTTTGACGGCGCGCCGTCAAGGCGCGTTAAGATGCGCGGTTCTTTCCATAGGGTAGTGGACGTAGTTACAGCATGGTTACATATAGTATACATTCGCTCTTGACGTGATGCAGTGAAGCTATCTATACTAAAGGTTGAGAGTATTTAGAAAGTTGGCTAATTATCTATGGAAAAGGCGATCACACGCACACTTCAAGCCCTCTCGGATCCGACCCGGCGGGCAATTCTTCAGATGCTGAACGAGCGCGATATGACGGCGGGCGAGATTGCAGGCCGTTTTTCTATCTCGGCGCCGAGTGTATCGCACCATCTCAATGTGCTCAAGGCGGCTGATCTAGTGACGTCCGAGCGGCATGGCCAGCACATAATCTATCGCCTGAATGCAACCGTGTTACAAGAGGTGTTAAGTCTTTTAATGGATCTATTTAAGGTTGGCGCAGACGTCGATACACAACGAAAGGAGGACGGCCATGCGTAATCTACGGTTCATGATCGTCATCACGGCGCTGATGTGGGTGTTTGGTGCAGTGATGCTGCCCTTCATCCCTGATCCGGCGCCGATCCATTGGAATGCGGCTGGCGAGATTGATGGCTACGGCAGTTCGTGGTTTGTCGCCTTCTTCCCGCCGGCTATCGCGACGTTAATGGCCGTGTTGGCGCCACTCTTGCCGCGGATCGATCCGCGTGGGCAGGGCTATGTCGCCTTTGCCCGTACCTATGCTCTGATCATGAACAGCTTGGCGCTCTTCTTTGCCGCAATCCATCTGATAACGGTTGGAGTCGCGGTGGGCTGGTCGATAAGTGTGCCGCGCCTGATCAGTGTAAGTAGCGGACTGCTTATTGCAGTGTTGGGGAATGAGCTAGGGCGGGTGACACCAAACTATTTTGTCGGTATTCGCACCCCGTGGACGTTGGCCGATGCCGAGGTATGGCGGATCACGCATCGGGTGGGTGCGCGCCTATTTGTGGCCGGTGGTGTGGCATCGGCGTTGGTCAGCCTGTTCGTGCCAGAACATTGGCTGTTTGTGACCAGTTTTCCGTTGATCATTGTGCCGGTTTTGGCAACCATCCCGTATTCGTACATTGTATGGCGGCGGCTGCACCGGGCCAGCTAGCCGCGAAAGGAAATTGAAGATGACATCGTTGAATTGGCGTGGGTTGGTTGGGTTTGTTGGCTTGAGTGTAGGATTAGCATGGTTGTGCTGCGCGCCGTTGTGGCTAAGCGAAACCGGCTTGGCTGATCCGCTGGCGTTGCCGCTGATGCTGGCGATGATGTTCACTCCGGCGTTAGCGACGTTGATCGTGATCCGATGGATCAGTCCGCCGCCGGAAGGGATTGTGAAAGCGACCGGGCTAGGGATCGGCAAGGGCCGGCGTTGGGGGTGGTACTGGCTGTTTGCGTGGACGGTACCGGGCCTCGTGATGGTCGTCTCACCGTTTTTCAGCGCATTGTTCGGCGTCTACGATCTCGATCTATCGCTGTCAGGGTTTCGCACCCTGCTCAACGCAGCGGGTGCGGGCGAGTCACTGGCGAATGTTTCGGTATGGCCAATTGTGATTGCGCAACTAGGAGTAGCACTAGTGGCTGGGCCATTGCTCAACGCGGTGCCGGTGTTTGGCGAAGAGTGGGGCTGGCGTGGCTATCTCTTACCGCAGTTGCTGCCGCTCGGCCAATGGCCGGCGCTGATTATCAGTGGCGTGATCTGGGGCGTGTGGCACGCGCCGATCATCCTGCTCGGTTACAACTACCCGACCAATCCAGCGCTCGGGGTAGTGATGATGACCGTGTTCTGCGTGTTGGTTGGCATTGTACTGGGGTGGACGCGGTTAGCGACGGGGAGCGTCTGGCCGGCAGTGATCGGGCATGGCAGTATCAACGCTTTTGGTGGCGCGCTTACGCTCTTTGCCCGTGAAGGGGCAACGGTTGACACGATCTGGGCGACGGCGCTGGGCATCACTGGTTGGCCGCTCTGGTTGGCGGTGATCGCTGTCCTTGGGCTGAGCCGGCAGTTGCCGGTAGCCGATCCGCCGGATAGGCAACGATTGGTGGTAGCGTCGGCAGCACATCGCCTGTGAGGAAGGGGCGACCCTTCGGTCGCCCCTACGGCTGTGATAGGAATGATTTACTTATCCTTATGATCTGCTCCCATGGTACAAAGTCAATATGCCGAGGGTTAATAAATACCATACCACAAAAGTGCTCATCTGCGATAACATAATCGCAGATTGATGTTTCTCCTTCCTCTTTATTTATATCTTCTCGTCAGTGGGTAACTAGGATTTTTCCAGCCTCATTCTTTTACTAGCATAAATGCTAACATTATCCCCCCTTATTTTGCCAAATAGCTCAGCTACTTCTCTCACCTCTACCGGTTCGAAATACCTGTCAAGCAATCCCTTCCACCGCTCGAATGGATTCATAGTATGCCTCCTTGTCTTTATGTCGCTTCATAACCCTCTATTAATGCCTGCTCCGCCCTCATTCGTTCTGCACCCGCACGATCTGCGTAGGTGGGGCAATCCCTTCAGCCCGCAGCCGTTCCCGCAGCCGTTTGATGAACTCGTGACGCAAAAGAAATTGATCGGTGAAACTCTGCCCGCGTAAGACGACGGTGAAGCGGATGCCAGCGGCATCGATTGCGTTGAAGCGTACCAACGGCTCGAAGGTGGCCACGCCACCGGGTGTCTCGGCCAGCACTGTGCGCGCGACATCGAGCACAATCGCTTCGGTCTGAGCCAAATCGGCATCAGGCCCGACGGCGAAATCGACCAACACAGCCAGTTCTGGTTCGGGTCGGCTGAAGTTGGTCACGATCTGCGAAATCATCTGGGCGTTCGGAATGATGATGATGTTGTTGGCCAATTGCCTGATGTAGGTGTCAGACCAGCGAATATCAGTAACGATCCCCTCTTCGCCCGATGCGAGACGAATAACATCGCCGGGCCGCACCCGATTAGAGGCGATAATCTGCACCCCGGCAAAAAAATTGGCCAGCGGCTCGCGCAAGGCCAGTGTGAGGCCGAGACTCGAACCGGCGATTACGGTCAATACCGGCCCTAACGGGACGCCGTAGCTAATCAGGAGAGTACCACCAATGGCTAATGCCCCCAACCCGCGCAGCAGATTGTTAATGAGCGAGATGTTGCCGATCTGGCGATGGCGTAGATACGTATCGACAAGATTGATAATCAGCCGCACAATAAAAATGGTGATTGCAAGCACACTCGCGAGTTCAAACACCGGTTGCCAAGCAGCGCGTAATTCATCGCCGATCAGGTTGCCGCTGAAGAAGCGGAGCGCAATGACCAGTGTCCAAAACGTAAACTGACCACCGAGCGCAATCGCGATTGACTCAATGACGATCCGGTTGCGTGTGTTGGCCCAGCGCCGTACCCGTGGCCGTACCAGCCAATCGAGAATGAGGCCGGTGAGCAGTACTAGCACGAGTAAGATAGTGGTTGTTGTACCGTTGATTTCGTTTGCAGTCATAGCAGTAGTATACCTGATGAATTGGTGTAGATGTTCGCCGCTGTTTACCGAGTCTTTTGTACAATAATGTGATTGCACTGTGAAGTGCATCCTGAGACCTATTTTGTGGGTGAACGGTTCAATGATGAGACGCGCAGTGATCTTCATTGTACGCCTGAGGTACTGCGATGTTAAGGAGCTGACATACGAATGGACGATCAACAACGACAGATTGAGCTCCGCCGTATGCAGATGGTGGCAACCGGGCTATTGGTGCTTGCGGGCGTCGTTTTTGTGCTAGCCAGCATGTGGCGCGACGCCGCGCCATGGGTTCCGTTCGTGCGCGCCTTTGCCGAAGCGGCCATGGTTGGCGCGTTTGCCGACTGGTTTGCGGTGACAGCCCTCTTTCGCCACCCATTAGGCTTGCCGATCCCGCATACTGCCATCGTGCCGGCGCGTAAAGCCAGCATTGCGGCTGGCTTTGGCCGGTTTATCGAAACCAACTTCCTTAGTCCAGATCAGGTAACTGCTTGGATCCAGCGACACGATCCGGTGAGACGGTTAGCCCATTGGTTGCGTGATCCAGAGCAGGGTGAACAGGTAGCCGATATAGCGACCGACGCGATTGGCGGTCTGTTGCGAGTGGTTGATGATGAGGAGGTAAGCCAAGCGTTAGCGCGTGGCCTTAATCAACGGATCGCAACGATTCCGGCGGCGCCGTTGGCTGGACGCATGCTTGGCATTTTGGTGGCTGGCGGACGCCAACGCGATGCCTTAATGCAGTTGGTCAGCTTGCTAGCTGAGGTGATTGCCAGTAACGAAAAAGAAATCCGTCGCCGTATCGCTGGTGAGTTACCGGCATGGGTGCCGCGGATTGTCGATCAACGCATCTACGAGCGGTTGCTGGAGGGGATTCAACGGCTGTTGCGCGAATTGCGTGAAGACCCTGATCACCCCCTCTACCAACAATTTACTGCCTTAATCGATCGCTGGATCGTCGATCTCCAATTCGATCCACAGGTGCAACAGCAAGGTGAAGTCTTGAAACAAGAGATACTTTCCCACCCCGTGGTGCGCGAACTGGCGCAAGCGAGCTGGCGTGATCTCAAGCTGACCTTGCTGGGGCAAAGCGTGTCGCCATCGTCAACGCTGCGCCACTCGATTATGACGGCGGTTGGGCGGTTTGCCGATCTGCTGGAACGTGATCCCGAATGGCGCGCGAAGGTTGAGCATTGGGTGACGGCAGCGGTGGCGGCACTAGTGCGCCGGTATGGGCACGCGATTGGCGAGTTTGTGACACAGACGGTCAATGGGTGGGACACGGCGGAAGTGACGCGTAAGATCGAGCTGCAATTTGGCCGTGACCTGCAATTTATCCGCATTAATGGTACCATTGTAGGCGGATTAGTCGGACTAATCATTTACAGCGTATCACTGTTCTTTACGTGAGCGAGCGACGTTGCTCAGGTCGCGAGGAGGCGATGTATGGTGAAACAGAGCAAACGAACCACGATTGACGGCCAGCGGCTGCATCCCGAAAGCTTGATGATGAGCTACGGCTATGTGCCGGCGCTGTCGGAAGGCGCGATCAAGTGCCCCATTTTTCAGACCTCAACCTTCGTCTTTCAGACGGCGGAAGAGGGCAAAGCCTTTTTCGAGCTAGCCTACGGCTTGCGCCATCCGCACGAGGGCGAAGAGATTGGTCTGATCTATAGCCGGCATAATAATCCTGATCTCGAGATCTTGGAGGATCGGCTCACACTCTGGGATCACGCCGAAGCGGCAGCAGTGTTTGCCAGCGGCATGGCGGCGATTACCACGACACTGCTCACCTTCTTGCGCCCCGGCGACGTGATTGTGCATAGCGAGCCAGTCTATGGCGGCACCGATTATCTGCTCAAGCACGTTTTGCCGGCCTTTGGCATCCGGCGGTACGGTTTTGTATCGGGCGTCGCGCCCGAACAGGTTGAGACCCAGCTCCGGCGGGCCGGATTATTCGATGCGGTGGGGATGATCTACCTCGAAACGCCGGCCAACCCGACCAACGCGCTCATCGATATTGCCGGCTTTGCGGCGCTGGCCAAGCGCGCACCGCGCCGGGTGTTGACGGCGGTTGACAACACCTTTCTCGGCCCGCTCTGGCAGCACCCGTTAGCCCACGGCGCTGATCTGGTGCTCTATTCGGCGACGAAATACATAGGTGGGCACAGCGATGTAATCGCCGGCGTCTGCTTGGGCAGTCGCGAACTGATCGCCCAAGTCAAGGGGATGCGCACGATTATGGGCACGATGGCAGGCGCGCATACGGGTTGGCTACTCTTGCGCTCGCTCGAAACGCTCAAAGTGCGGATGGAAGCGCAACAAAGTGGGGCGCGGCGGGTGGCCGATTTTCTCGCCAACCATCCCAAGGTTGAGCGGGTCTATTATTTAGGCCATCTCAATAGCGACGATCCACAGTATCACATCTACCGGCGGCAGTGCTTGGGGCCGGGAGCGATGATCTCGTTCGACCTGCGTGGCGGTGAGGCTGAGGCGTTTCGCTTCCTCAACCATCTGCAACTGATTCATCTGGCGGTGAGTTTAGGTGGCACCGAATCGCTGGCCGAGCATCCGGCGACAATGACCCATGCTGATGTTGATCCCGAAGAACGAATCGAGTTTGGCATTGGCCCGAGTATGGTGCGTCTGTCGGTGGGCGTTGAACACCCCGATGATCTGATTGCCGATCTGAATCAGGCGTTACGTGCGGTCTGACGGTGTATGCATTGACGCTCCAATTGTGACAATATTCACGTAAGCGAACTTGACAGACGCAGAAGAGAACGTCATCATGCTATTATATGGCATGTCCTTACTGTATCATAAACCGGTGATAGTTGACTTCTGCTGCATTGTGCGTGAATAGTGAGGTGATTGATATCGAAATGCAGCCCCGCTCGACAGCAGAAGACCATCTGCGCGCAGTTGTAAGCCATGACGCTGATGGCGCGATCATTGTCGATCACAGCGGGGCAGTGCGTTTTCTTAATAGTGCTGCCGAGCGGCTGTTGAATCGCCATGGCGCTGAGCTACACGGCCAAATATTCGGCTTTCCGCTGGTTGTTGGCGAACGAGCGGAAGTTGAGGTTTTGCGTCCTAATGGCGAATTTGCCGTCGCCGAGATGCGGGTCTTGTCGATCATGTGGGAAGGGCAAGATGCGCTCTTGATCACGTTACGCGATGTCACCTTCGAGCGACAGGCCGAGGCGGCGCTCCGGGAAGCGGAAGCATTCAGCATTGCGATCCTCAATTCGCTGACCAGCGAAATAGTGGTGCTGGATAAGCAAGGCAAGATTGTGGCGGTAAACGAAGCATGGCTCCAGTTTGGCCGCGAAAACGGAATTACCGATCTAGCGTCGATCAGTGTAGGCGCTGATTATTTTGCTGCCTGCGCGGCGTCTGGGCCGGGCACCGGCGGCCCGGAAGTGCTGCAGGGGTTGAAAGCGGTTCTCTCAGGTGAGCTGGCCGAATTCACGTATGAATATCCCTGCCCCGGCCCACAGGGCACACGCTGGTTTGCCTTGCGGGCAGTACCATTACGTGGGACGCGACAGGGGTTAGTGGTGGCCCACAACGATATTACCGACCAGCGTCGGGCTGCCCACATTGCTGCCGAAGCCGAGATGTTGCGCGAACAGGTACGCCAAATGGAACGCGAGCTGGTCTCGGTTGAGGCGATCTCGCGGCCCGACGAGATGGTACGCTCGTTAACAGCGCCATTGCGCCAACGTGCCCCTGAGCTGTTTAGCCAAGGACTGGAACGGTACAGCGCATTACTCGAAGAGGCGCTGTCCAGCCGTGTCCATCGCACCCCAGCGCCATCACGGGCATTGCGCGACTTGGGCGAATGGTTTGGTTCGATTTGGGCAGCGCCACGTGATCTGATCGAAGTTCATTTGCAAGCGATGCGTAATCGCAGCCAACATACTACGCCTAAGAAATTGCAAGCATATTTTGAAGAAGGGCGCCTGCTTCTGCTAGAACTAATGGGTCATCTGGCATCGTATTATCGATCTATGGCGGCTGGTGAATTGTCTTTCCGTGACTCAGAGTAGCGGCGACTGAAATGGTTGCCGGGACGAACAGACTGTGAGTAAGATTGTTTTGCATCTTTATATCGCTGGCCAAACACCACGCGCCGAACGGGCGATTAGCACGCTTCGCCGGATGATCGAGCAAGAGTTGGCTGGCTATGAATGTGAGTTGACCGTTATTGATGTGCTTGCTGATCCGCAGCAGGCCGAGAATCAAAAGATTTTGGCGACGCCGACCCTGATCAAAAGTTCGCCGCCACCCTACCGGCGAGTGATTGGCGACCTGTCGAGCGTTACAGATTTGTTGAATGTCTTGAATCTACCGCCACAGTCTTGAGACGTTCTTGCCTCTGTGCAACCAATAAGGAGAACGCTGGTGTGCGCTGATCAGATCGAACGGCTTCCTACCGGAATTACCGGCTTTGACCATATCGCCAACGGTGGCTTGCCCAAAGGTCGGACGACCCTTGTATCGGGCACTGCCGGCAGCGCGAAGACGGTCTTTGCGGCCCAGTTTTTGGCGGCTGGCATTAAGCGTGGCGAGCCGGGCGTATTTGTGACATTTGAAGAGACGCCGGAAGCCTTGCGCCGCAATATGCTGGGGTTTGGCTGGGATATTGCCCGCTGGGAGGCCGAGGGGAAATGGGCCTTTGTCGATGTCTCGCCGCAGCCAGAAGAGGAGCTGGTTGAACTTGGCTCGTACGATCTTGGTGCGCTACTGGCGCGCATCGAGCATGCCGTGCGGAGTATTGGCGCCGTCCGGCTGTCGATGGATTCGCTGGGCGCGATCTTTACCCGCCTGAATGATTCGCGGGTGGTGCGCAACGAATTGCTCCGTATCGTTAGCACACTGCGCCGGTTGGGAGTGACCGCCGTGCTGACCGCTGAGCGCACACAGGAGTATGGCGAAATTGCCCGCTACGGCGTCGAGGAGTTTGTCTCAGATGACGTGGTGATCCTACGCAACCTACTCGAAGACGAGAAGCGCCGGCGTACCGTCGAGATTCTCAAGTTCCGCGGTACATCGCACCAGAAGGGCAGTTTCCCCTTCACCGTCATTCCCGGCGAGGGCATTCACGTTATTCCGCTCTCGGCGATCGAGTTGAAACAACGCTCGTCGAGCGTGCGTACCACGTCGGGCAATACTGAACTCGACCGCATGTGCGGCGGTGGTTTCTTCCGCGATTCAATCGTATTAGTGAGCGGTGCAACCGGCACCGGCAAGACTCTGATGGCAACGACGTTTATGGCCGCCGGCGTGCGCCAAAACGAACGCTCGCTGCTGTTTGCTTTTGAAGAGAGCCGCGACCAACTCTTCCGCAATGCGATCGGCTGGGGGATCGATTTCGAGCAGATGGAACGCGATGGTCTGCTGCGTGTGATCTGCAACTACCCCGAAGTGACCAGCCTCGAAGATCAACTGATCTTTATGAAGGCCGAAATCGACCGTTTCCGTCCGCAACGGGTGGCGGTTGACAGCCTCTCGGCGCTCGAACGGGTAGCGACGATTAAGGGCTTCCGCGAGTTTGTGATTGGCCTGACCTCGTTCATCAAACATCAAGAGATGGCCGGCCTCTATACCGCGACGACGCCAACCTTGCTTGGCGGTTCGTCAATTACCGAAGCGCATATTTCGACGATCACTGACTCGATTATTCTCTTACGCTATGTCGAGCTATTTGGTGAGATGCGTCGCGGGTTGACGGTGCTCAAGATGCGCGGTTCGAGCCACGACAAAGACATTCGCGAATTTACCATCGATAGCCGTGGCATGCATATTGGCCGGCCCTTCCGCAATATCTCCGGCATTTTGTCTGGGCAGTTTACCCATATTGCGCCGAGCGAAATTGATCGGCTGAGTGCGATGTTCCGCGATGACGAGGGCGACGAATCTGCCCGAGACTCTGCGCCAACCAATTAGCTTGCGACGTTCCATTGGCACTGGCTGGTTGTGGGGGAGATTGCCACAGTGCAGCACGATCCTTCTGCTTCCGAACTACACAATACTGCTGATCGTCTGGAGCCATATCCTGACCAGCGATCGTTGCAGGCAATCGTGGCCAACAATACTAATGCCCTACTTGTGCTCGATCACGCTGGTACGGTTCTTTTTGCCAATGAAGCTGCGCTGCGCCTGTTTGGCCGGCAAGCCGATCAAGTGCAGGGCAGTCCGTTCGGTTTTCCGTTGCAACCCGGCCTAACCGTTGATGCCGAAATTGTGCGTCCTGACCATTCAGTGGTGATTGTCGATTTACGGGTCGAACCAATTGAGTGGGACGGATCGCCGGCAATGTTGGTAATTCTGCACGATATTACCGAACGCAAACAGGCCGAGCAGTTGCTGATCGAAACCCAGCAATTGCTCCATTCGGCGCTCGATGCCCTGCCGTCGGCGATTGCTATTCTTGACCGGTATGGGCAAGTTTTGGCCGCTAATGTACGTTGGTTGCAACTCGGGCCGCTATTGGGGGTGGAAGCGATCGATTGTACGGTCGGGGCAGCGTTTCTAGCCGCCTGCCAGCTTGGGGTGGGGCCGGCCGTAGTGGTTGCGGTGGCGATCGAGCAACTGTTGGCGAGTGAACTGGAAAGCTATGAAGGTGAGTTTGCCGCGGTTACCCATGATCGCTGCTGGCTGGCGATGCGTGCAGTGCGGTTTGGTAGTGGTGAGCGGGTTCGGGTGGTGGTAGTACTCGAAGATGTTTCGGCCCGTCATCAGGTTGAACAGATCGCGCTTGCTCGTCGACGAGTACTCGAGCTAATTGCTCGCCAGTACGAGCTTAGAACGATCATCCGCGAGATGTTGCAGTTGCTCGGCGAGCAGATAACAGATTTAGTCTATGCAGCGTATATGGTGCGTTCGGCGGCGGTCTTTGCTAGCTACAACCGTTACATTCTGCACGATGATCTGCCGCACTTGGATCAATGGGCGAGAGAATTACTGACCCAATTGCCATACCACAATCAGCGGGTCAGCGAGCTTTCACTTGATTCGCCGCATTGGCAGAAGATTCAGGATCTCATCCAGATGCAAGTCATTAACCGCAGTTGGTTGATCGTCTTGCGTACCCATCGCGATCCGGCTGATGGGTGGCTATTGCTTTGCCGGCAAAGTGATATGTCACTGGCCTTTGAAGAACAGCAACTGCTCGACCACATCGAGCAATTGACGACCATTGCGCTTGAACAGCATGTGACGCTGCACAAATTGGCGTACCAAGCCCATCACGATGCGTTGACCGGCTTGCCGAACCGGTTGTTGTTTGAAGATCGCTTGCAGCATGCCATCGAGCATGCGCGCCGTAGTAATACGCTGGTGGCGGTGCTCTTTATTGATCTCGACCGCTTCAAGCAGGTGAATGACACGCTGGGCCATGCGATCGGCGACCTCTTATTAGTACAGGTGGCGCGCCGGTTTGAATTGTGTGTGCGGGCGACCGATACGCTTGCCCGGCATGGCGGTGATGAGTTTCTGTTGGTATTGCCTGAGATCAATTCGCCGCAGCAGGTCACTGCCATTGCGCGCCGCTTGCACGAAGCGCTTGAGCAGCCATTTTTTATTAATGGGCATGAAATTTTTGTCAGTGTCAGTATTGGTGCAAGCCTTTACCCGATTGATGGCACCGATGTAATGACGCTGCAACGGGCAGCGGATATGGCGATGTATCGTGCCAAAGGCACCCTGCGCAACAGCTTTCAGTTTTTCGATGCAGCTATTACCAATTCGTCGCTCGAGCAATTGCAGATCGAGACGCTGCTGCGGCGGGCGATTGAGTGCAATGAGTTGTTGTTGCACTATCAACCGAAAGTCAATCGCGCTGGAAAACTGGTTGGTTTTGAGGCGTTGATCCGCTGGCAGAACGCTGAGCTTGGCATGGTCTCGCCAGCGCGTTTCATCCCCATCGCTGAAGATACAGGGTTAATCATTTCGATTGGCGCATGGGTACTGCGCGAAATTGCCCGGCAAATGCGTGAATGGCGCGCGCAAGGTTTACCGATCGTGCCGGTAGCGGCCAATGTGTCAGCATTACAATTCTCACAAAGCGGTTTTGTGCAAACGGTGGCGGAAACTTTAGCGCAGGCCGATTTGCCCTTGGGCTGGCTCGAACTCGAATTGACTGAGAGTATGCTGATGGGCCAGATTGACAATTTACGCCGCCAAATGATCGAGTTGCGCCAATTGGGGGTGACGTTGGCAATCGATGATTTTGGCACCGGCTATTCGTCGCTGTCATATTTGCATCGCTTGCCGATTAACGTCCTCAAGATTGATCGCTCATTCGTGGCCCAGCTCGATCATTCTGATGCGATGATCGAACGTAGTCTGGTGAGCACGATTATTTCGCTTGGCCATCACCTTGGCACGCAAATCGTAGCCGAAGGCGTCGAGACGATTGGCCAACGCCAGATCTTGCTCGATGCCGGCTGTGATCTCTTTCAGGGCTACTACATTAGCCATCCACTGCCGGCAGAGGCGGCAGCGTCATGGTTGCACTCTCGCGCTGAAGCGAACGAATCATAGATAGCGCCCCACAACCGTGAGGCGCTCTGATTGCCGGCAGCGGGTTTAGCATTATTGCTTGCGCCGTAACGCTGCTTTCAGGAGTCGCCAGATAGCGCGGTGGCGCGGCATAACTTCAAAAACCTGCCCGCTCTTGCCCTCGCGCACGATGCGTAACGCAAGTTCTGCCGTCTCTTCGGCAGTAGTGCCGAAGATCTTCAAGACGCGCGGTAATTGCTTGATCGCTTCACCGCCGGGGCCAACCGTCTCGAAGTGGTTAATCATATCGGTTGGCACCATCCCCGGTGTGAGCACGTTGAAGCGCAGATATGGGTGATCTTGATAATCACGGGCGAAGGCTTCGGTTAGGCGCACAATCCCCGCCTTCGAGACGCTATAGGCCGAGAGGAAGCGTTGCGGTCGCTTGGCGCCGCCGCCGGAAAGGTTGATGATCTGGCCGTTGCGTTGCTTGATCATGTACGGCAAAGCTGCCCGGCAGCCGTAATAGGTGCCGAGCAGATTCACCTTAATGACTTGTTCCCATGCTTCGGGTGGCACGTCGAGTATGTAACCAAATGGCCCCGAAATGCCGGCATTGTTGACCCACAGGTCGATTCGCCCCATCCGCTCGGCAGCAGTAGCGGCGAGAGTTTCGACTTCGAGGCGATTGCTGACATCGCAGCGGATGCCGCTCACCTTGAGGCCAGCAGCTTGCAGCGAACGTTCGGCTTCGGCTAGGTTGGCGGCATTGGCCGACGAAATCACGACCTGCGCGCCGGCGCGGGCTAGTGCTTCCGCGATGGCCCGCCCGATCCCCCGGCTACCGCCGGTCACGACTGCGGTCAGGTTACGCAAATCGGTTGTCTTCTGAGCCATGGTTTCCTCGTTGTGATACAAGCAGGACAGATCCCATAGTGGCTGCGCAGGTTGCCCACTGCGTTGGTTACGCTGAGTTTCTCGCGGCTAAAACCTCCCTGTGCCGGCTCCCGATCAGCGCCGGCGAATCGTCAACCGGTCGCCCTCACGCACGGCGCGGATCGGCGCACCGCGCAGTGCCACTGGCAAGAGCAGGTGCCGCCGGTATGGCCCTAGCGAGACGATCAGCTCATCACCACTCACGCTGACAGTGAGATCTTCCCGGGCTACGCCCGGAAGCAACAGGCTGATCCATGGTTCGGTCTGCGAACCGATACCAATTGGTGGCGGTAGCGGCGCCGGCGGGTGTAGCAGCCCTTTCCCGATCGTCGCGAATGGTGCTGGCTCGTGAGGCGTGGCCTGAAATGGCAGGCGCAACAGCGGCAAGTTCGGCCAGCGCGCCGCGACGGCAGCCACAACTGTAGCCTGCTCTAAAACTAGCGTGGCGAGTTCGTACCCATCACTCACCACCGGCAATAACGGGCCGATGATCAGTGCATCGAGGTTCAGACCAAAAAGCGTCAGCGCCGGCGCATACAATGTTGCCGCGCGCAAGCCGGCTTGATCGGGCCGGATGACCAAGCGTGCCCGTACCCGCTTTGGATCAAGCGCAGCGTCGCGCAACTGCTCAAACTGCACCCGCGCCTCTTGCATCTGCCCAATCTGCTCGAACGGCAGCAGATTGGCCGGTAACGCCGCTCGCGCCAGCGATTCGGTTGATTGGCCGGGGCCGCGGTCGAGGCCAAAAAGTTGCCGCATCACCCAGCGAAAGGTGTCGGGAACGGCCAGCGCGCGCAGGAGGCTATCTGGCGGGCCAGCATCAACGCAGATGAGCTGGTAGCCACGTTGGGCATGGCTGGCAAGGCGGTAGACAGCCAAAAATAGTTCGAGACCGGGCAGCAACGGCAGATCATCGCCATCGATGGGCGGGCCGGGTAAGCTAATGCGTGAGCGGAGTTCGTTCCACGTTGCGCTCAAATCCGCCAGTGGCTGGAACGTCCAGAAATCAAGCTGAGAGGCAAGAGTGGCTGGTTGGGGCGCTGGCGATGCGCCTAAGAGGATTGCGCAATCGTGGGTTGGCGTTAGACTGGCAAGGAGGGTGGGCTGGCCTTGCGCGGCTGAAGCAACTGCGGTGGCGGTTGCGGCGAGAGCGCTCGATTCACCGCTAAAAATAACAATCTGCGTAGTAGTGGGCCACATAGCGATCGTCCTGTCTGCGGCACCGGTCTGTACAGGTGGTTGCTGATTGTATTATATGCAACTTCGCCCACGCGGTGGTTGCAATTGATATTGGGCATAGCACACATACGGTACCACCGATCAGCTATAATGAGTCGTGGTCAACGCTTACAGAGCGTTCCCTTTATGTGGTTGTCCAGCTCAGGGAGGCACCATGTCAGAATCATTGATGCAACAGCCGCTCGGCGCTATTCTCGACGCGCTGGCTTCGCGCGCTCCTACTCCCGGCGGTGGCAGCGTTGCGGCCCTGACCGGCGCGATGGCCGCCGGTTTAGTGAGTATGGTGTGTGAACTGACGATCGGTAAACCGCAGTTTGCTGAGGTCGAAGGCGAGTTGCGCGCGATCCATACGCAGGCCGAACAGTTACGGGCCGAATTGCAGCAGCTAGCTGACGAAGATATTGCCGTGTTCAACCGGCTGGCAGCAGCGTACAAGCTGCCTCGTACGACTGAGGCCGATGCAGCGACGCGTAAAGCGGCGATCCAACAGATTACCCGCTTGGCTGCCGAAGTGCCGTTGCGCACAGCGCAAGCCGCAGCGGCGTTATTGCCACTCTGCACAACGCTGGCCAACAATTGTGCCCGGTTGGTGGTGAGCGATGTGGGAGTTGCGGTCTTGCTGGTACGGGCTACGGTGCAGAGTGCGGCGCTCAATGTTGAAATTAACCTCGCCGCACTTGAGGATCAGGTGTTCGTGCGCCAAACACGCGCCCAGTTACAAGATCTGCTGATCGGGCTTGGTGATGAAGTTGATGGGATTGTCACCATTGTCCGGGGAAGGATGACAGCATGAGCGCCCGAATTCTTGATGGTCGCGCGCTAGCTCAAGAGCTGCGCGCCGAGGCGGCGGCGCAGATTGCTGAATTGCGCGCGCGGATTGATCGCGCTCCAACCATTGCGGTCGTCCAAGTGGGTGATGATCCCGCCGCGACGCGCTACGTGCGCAGCATTGACCGGCTATGCCAGTCGTTGGGGGCAGCCTGCCGGGCCATTGCCTTGCCGGTGACCACCGAACAGGCCGATCTAGAAGCAACGGTCTCGAACCTGAGCGCTGATGATCGCGTTGATGGCATCTTATTGCAACTGCCGCTGCCGGCGGGTTTATCGCTCGATGGCGTCTTGCATCGCCTCGTACCAGAAAAGGATCTCGACGGCATCCATCCGATCAATGCCGGCTTGCTCGCGCAGGGCCGCCCGGCGTTGACGCCAAACACCCCTGCCGGCGGGATGGAGTTGCTGCGTCGGTATGGGATTGAGGTGCGTGGGAAGCGGGCAGCAGTGGTGGGTCGCTCGGCGATTGTGGGTCGGCCTATGGCCCTGCTGTTGCTACAGGCCGATGCCACCGTTACTATCTGCCATTCACGCACTCTCGATTTAGGTGCTGTCTTGCGTGAATGCGACATCATCGCTGCTGCGGCTGGCCGGCCCGGCCTGATTACGGCTGAGATGATTAAGCCCGGTGCGACAGTGATCGATTTCGGCACCAACGTGCTGGCTGATGGCAGTATGGTCGGTGATGTCGATTATGCAGGGGCCGTGGCAGTGGCCGGCGCCATTACACCGGTACCCGGCGGTACTGGCCCGGTGACCAACGTGATGCTCATGCAGAATCTGATTAAGGCTACCCGTACCCGGTTAGGGATATGAAAATCCTCGTGCTCGGCAATGATGGGCGCTGCCATGCGCTCGTCTGGAAGCTCTTCGCCAGCCCAACAGCCGATGTGCTCGTGGCGCCGGGTAATGGCGGCGCATGCCAGATTGCGCCGCGGGTTGATCTCGATCCGGCGCAGCCGGCGCAAGTAGCGCAGTGGGCGTTTAACGAGCAGATCGATCTGATCGTTCCTGCGAGCAGCGAACCACTCTGGGCAGGGTTGGTGGATGAAGTGGTGAGCATGCACATCGGCGTCTGCGGCGCGTCACAACGCAGCACGCGCATCGAGTGGAGCCGCTGTTACGCCAAAGAGTTGCTGCTGCGCTACCAATTGCCAACTCCGGCGGGGCGGTGTTTTGCCAGCTTGCCGATAGCGGAAAAGTACCTCGCCGCGCAACCGCTGCCAGTGGTGCTGCGCGGTGACCATCCGGCCGCCGGCGAGGGGGTCTACCACGATCGCTATGCTGCCTTGGAAGCGTTGCGGGCATTGTTTGTATCGCGCCCGGTGGAGGGCAGCAGCCATGGGGTGGTGATTGAAGAGTATGTGAGCGGGCCGGTGGTGAGCTTTTCTGCCATTACTGATGGCAGTTATTTGGTATCATTGCTGCCGACCCGCGTCTATGACGGAATGGGGCCGCACCCGGATAGTCCGCCGGCGCCGGGCATGGGCGCGATTACCGGCAATTCCGCCTACTCCCAGAAGCTGAAAGCGTACCTTGAACGCCACCTTATGCAACCGTTGGTAGCGGCCATTGCCCGCGAGCAGTTGCCTTATTGGGGGATCATCGGCGTTGACTGCGTGATCGGGGCGCAGGGGCCGCGGATTATCGGGTTGCGCTGTAATCTGCGCGACATGGAAGCGCAGGCAGTCTTGCCACGTTTGATCGACGATCTTGTGCCCTACTTTGAGGCTGCCATTGCCCGTAGCCTGCACCGTTTGCCGCCTTTGCGCTGGCGTGATGAAGCGAGCGTAGCCTTGGCGCTAGTGACGCAAGGCTACCCGCACCACTACCCAATCAACGCCGCGGTGGAAGGAGTCAGCGAGGTTGAAGCAGGCGTGCTGGTCTTCCACGATCAAACCGAGTCGCCGCACATCTTACGCTACGATCCGTCGCGGCGCGACCGGTTGTTTGGCGGCGGCAGCGGTGGCTTGTATCTGACCGGCGGGCATGTGGTGACGGTCGTGGCGCTGGGCGCTACGCTGGCCGGCGCACGCGGGCGAGCCATCATCAATGCCGAGCGGATCCGCTTTCCCGGACGCACTTACCGCGAAGATGTCGGCGCGAGCGAACAAGCGTAGGGCGGAACAGCGTAAGAGTGGAGCAGGCTTCCGCCCTTACGGCGTGTGAAAGGAATGATATGGCTGCCAAACCTGTTATTGCGCTGGCCACGACTAATGAAGCAATTGCAGCGTGCTATCTAGTTCTGGTTGCACTGCGTTCTCATCTGGTTACGGCATCGTTTGTCGATCGCAGCCGGTGGCAGATGGCATATGGCTATCAGGTTGCCGTGGTCTAGGTTGATGGCGCAGCCGTCGCGGTAGCCGGGTTCCGCGTCAGCGAAAATCTGGCGTAGAGTCGCTTTCTGGATGTTGATGATCTGGTGACTCGCGCCGATCGATGTCCGCATAGCTATGGTGCGATGTTGCTGGCGTGGCTCAAGGAGTATGCTGCCACGACAGGGTACGCTCAACGCCACCTCGATCCGGGCACGTGGCGCAAAGACGCGCACCGGTTTTACTAACGCGAGGGGATGCGACTGAGTAGCTTTTATGTTGTCTGTGATGTGACGACCGCTTGCCGTAGTAGCGGGGACGTTACGAAGTTTGTCGCTTCGCAACAATTTTGCCATTGACTTCCATGACGCAGCGTGTTATACTCGGAATTGTAACGCACTGCGTTATACAACTACCAAAACCCGGCAGGCTGTGCTATGATACAGATAGTCTGAACTCCGGTTACTACCATAGAGCAGGAGGCTACGATGACAACGGTCGAAGAGATTGAGGTTAATGTCCGCCAGATCGATGAGACGCCGCCGCCGGTCAATCCGAGCGTGCAAATCTTTGAAGTGGTGCGCAAGCTGATGCTGGCCGGCATTGGTGCGTTTGCTCTCAGCCGCGAAGAGGCCGAGGCCTTTCTCAACCGGCTGGTTGAGCGGGGTGAGCTGGCGCAGAAAGATGCGCAGAAGTTGTTTGAGGAGGCTGCCGAGCGGTTCCGCAAGACGGCGATGCCGCAGACCGATCAGGTGCAGACTAACCTCAACAATCTGACTGCGCAGGTTGAGACAAGCTTCGAGCAATTCCTCAACCGGCTCAACATCCCCTCCAAGCGCGACATTGACGAGCTGAGCGCCAAGATTGCCCAACTGGCGGCCCGCGTCGAGGAGTTGCGCCGCGTGCAAGAGACGTCGGCTCGCAGTCGCACTCGCGGCGAGGCGAAGGAAGAGCACAGCGAGAAGTAGTTAGCTTGGAATTGCCGAACGCCGGCACTGTGGCGTTGGCCACAGTTGCCGGTGTTTTGGCGCAGCGTGTTATAATTGCCGCTGAGACTATTAAGGCAACGCCGGGATTGGCAAGGCATTGCGTTTATCTGCATCACCCGGCTCAAGGCGGCATATACCATGCATGTCATTAAAAAATACGCCAACCGGAAACTGTATCATACCAACCAAAAGCGCTATATCACCCTCGAAGGCATTGCCAAGCTTGTGCAAGAAGGTGAGACGGTGCAAGTGCTCGATAATGAGACCGGTGACGACATCACGGCTAATATTTTGGCGCAGGTCGTATTACAGGCCCGTGGTCGCGCTTCGCCGTTGCCAACCAACTTACTCACCGGTCTGATACAGGTTGGTGGTGACACTCTCACAACGTTGCGGCGCACGCTCTTCAGTTCGCTCGGTGGTGATGAACTGATCGAAGCTGAAATTGGCCGGCGGATCGATGTGCTGGTTGACGAGGGCGCTCTTTCACCCGAAGAGGCCGATCGCTGGCGCAAGCTGTTGTTACGGCAAGAGTTTGCCCGTGATGCGCAGAATCAGTTGGCCGATCGCATCGCTGATGTACCGACACGCAATGATGTCGAACGGCTCCATGCCCAGATCGATGCGCTCACCAGTATGGTTGAGCAATTGTTACGCTGGCGTTGAAGGTGATCGCACATCGTTGCAAAGAGGCAGGCTATGCAGCGCAGCACAACCGCTTTGGTCCTCGCCGGCGGCGGCGTGGCCGGCGCCGCCTATGAGATCGGTGCCCTCTGCGCCATCGATCAGGTGCTCGAACATCTCTCGGTCAATGAATTTGATATCTATGTCGGCACTAGCGCCGGCGCGTTGATCAATGCCTGTCTCGCTAACAATATGTCGCCGCGCACGTTAATTAGCGTGCTTGAAAGTTCATTGCTCGGCATCGATCAACTCGAACCGCACCACCTCTACCAGTTCAATCTGGCCGATCTGTTGCGCCGCGCTTCGCATCTGCCCGGCGCGTTGGTGCAGGCTCTCCAACGCTGGTTGCGTGAAGGCAGCGAGGCTTCGCTCCTCGATCTGATCGAAACCTTGGCGGTTGGGTTGCCGACCGGTCTCTATGACTCTCAGGCGCTCGAACGTTATCTCCGGGCGGCGCTCGAACAACCCGGTCGTTCAAACCGCTTTACCGAACTTGATCGCGAGTTAATGATCGTTGCTACTGATCTCGATACTGGCGAACGAGCAGTCTTCGGGTTGCCGCCGCTCGAACACGTGCCGATTTCGCTCGCCGTTTGTGCGTCGGCGGCGATCCCCATCTTCTACCGCCCAGTACGGATCGGTGATCGCGACTATATCGATGGCGGGTTGCGCGGCACTGCCAGCCTCGATGTCGCTATCGAGCGCGGAGCTGAGCTGATCGTGTGCATCAATCCGATGGTACCGTTCGATAATCGCCGCCATCCACCCGGCGCTAGCATCAGCGATCAGGGCATTCAGCGAATCGGCAATCAAGTATTTCGCACCTTTATTCACGCCGGTTTGCATTACCATATCAAGCAAGTGCGCCGCCGCCATCCTGAAGTTGATATCATTCTGATCGAACCTTCGCGTCAAGATCGGATGATGTTCGCTGAAAATACGATGCGTTTCCGCACTCGGATGACAATTGCCCGCCACGGTTTCGAGAGTGTGGCCCACCATCTATGTGAACATTATCCGTATTACCGGGCGATGCTGGCCCGGCATGGCATTGCGATCAGCGATGAGCGGATCAGGCAGGATTTGCGCAACTTGCAGATGGCCGGCGATGACCCGCATCTCGTGCGCGCGGCGTTGGTGACTGGCGGCTCACTTCACACCGCTCCGGAGGGGCTGGCCTCAACGCTGGCGGAATTAGATCGTTTGCTGTCGCGGCTTGAGGTTGCCCGTTGAGATGATCGTCTATATCGCCTATCCCACCAGCTTGAATTTGCAGTCGGCAAACGCGCTGCAAACTTATACCACGCTGCGCGAATTGCGCTCGCGCCGGCCTGATACCCTCGCCCTGATTCCGCGCTGGAGGATGGAGCCAAGCCGGTTTTACGAAGTTGGAGCGGTGCATCTGCCCCGCCCGGCGATTGGCAAGCTCTCACGCTTCTATAAGAGCACGCTGCTCTATTATATGGAACATTCGGTGTTTGCCGCAATGACCGCGGCGATAGTGGCTCCCCGCCGGCAGACAGTCGAAGCAGTCTACATCCGCCAGCCGATTATTGCCGCGTGGTGGGCCGGTGTTTTTGGTCCCCGGCTTGGCCTGCCCGTGATCTATGAGGCGCATGATCTTGAGTCGCGCAACCCGTCACGGGCCAAGGAACGTTGGGCGCGTGGATTGCTTGATCTCATTGACCGGACGGCGATCGGTCGCGCGACGGCGGTTGCCTCACTCACCGCGGATTTTCGCCGGCTGTTGGCGCAGATCGGTTGGCGCGAGCCGGCTGATGTGGCGGTTATTCCCGATGCCTACGACGAGCAGATCTTTGCACCGCAAGATCGCGTCGCTTGCCGCACCGAACTTGGCTTGCCTCCCACAGCGCCAATCGTCGCCTATGCCGGCATGACTTTCGCCCACCGCTGGTTGGACGGTCTGCTCAGTGCCATCCGTGCGCTACGCGCTACCCATCCGGATTTGATCGGTTTGATTCTTGGCGGGCGACCCGGCGAACGGGCGGCGCTGGCGGCCCATGCGATCAGCGAAGGGTTGCGGGTCGCTGAAACCACGACCACGCCAGCCGACCTCTACTTGCTGCCGCCGCGTCCACAAACCGAGGTGGTGCGCTGTCTCGGCGCGGCTGATGCGCTGGTGATTCCCGATACCGTCACCGATGTGACTGCCTCGCCGCTCAAGTTGTTCGAGTATATGGCGTTGGGTATACCGGTTGTGCTGCCGTCCATTCCAGCCTTGCACGAGATCTTGCCGCCGCATCTGGCCTACAGTTTCACCCGGCGCGATCTGGCCGGCTTGCAAGCGGCGCTGAGCGCGGCGTTGGCCGAACGCGACCCATCGCTCGCAGCGGTGCGCCAAGCCTTGGCGGCTGAACATACCTATGGCCGGCGAGCCGAACGGATTATTGCCTTGGTGGAACGGGTGGCGAATCGCAAATAGCGGCAAAGCAACGCTGCGCTCCTATTGGGTTGGCGCTTGCCAGAGGCAGATACGGCCATCATGAGCGCCAGTAGCCAGTAATTGGCCGTCGGGGCTAAAGCTCAGGCAGCTCACGCCGGCACTGTGTTCGAGCACGAGCGGTAACGGTTGCACCTGTTCCATTTGCCAAAAGCGAGCGCTACGATCTTCGCTGACCGAAGCCAAGATCGGGAACCGCGGGCTGAAGGCAAGCCCGCGCACCGGCGCCGTGTGGCCCTGCAGGGTGTCGAGCGGGTGATAATCCTTGAGCCGCCACAGCCGAATGCTAGTGCCGCTGCTTGCGGCAATGATCGTGCTAGCCGGATTAAACGCGACGCTGTAAATGAACGTATTAAAGCCGTTAATCGGTTGGAGCGCTCGTTGATCGGCGACCTGCCAGAGATAGATCGCGCCATCATAGCAGCCAGCCGCTATGAGGGATCCATCAGGCGAAAAGCTCAATGAATGGACGAAGGGGCATGTCAATAGGCCAATCGGCTCGATTTTTTCTTGCCGTAGCTCGTACAGGGTGATTGCACTACCCCACCCGCCAGTGGCGAGGTACCGGCCATTAGGGCTAAATCCAACGCTCTCGATTGGGCAACCGAGGTATTGGATGGTTTGTAATGGTTGCCAATCATCCGTGCGCCAGATCCGCACCGTCTCGTCATCGCTGCCGGTCGCAGCCAGCTTGCCATCCGGACTCCACGCGACCGTGCGGACAGTGCTCTCGTGGCCACGCAGGCTGGTTACTTGTTCGCCAGTACTGACATCCCACACCCCAACGGTATAGTCGTCATAGCCAGCCAATAACCATGTGCCATCAGGTGAAAACGCGATACTCCGCACCTGACTGCCCGTGATCAGACGGCGTAACATCGTGCCAACCGGTGTTTTCAATCGAGTCGGGCTAGACTCCGCTGATGACGGTTGGGAGGGTGTCTCAATAGGCTCAGGGGCTGGCGGCGTTGTTGGTTGGGGTATGGGTCGTAAAGCTGCCGGAGCCGCAGCGGCTGGCTTACCACGCAGGCGGTGAAGCGCCTCGCGCATCTCGCGAGCCGATTGCGGTCGCTGTTCGATCAGCGTTGCCATACCTTGCTCGATCAACTGAGCCAACCCCTCAGGAACATGCGGTGCTAAGCTGCGGATCGGACGCAACGGGTCAGGCTGGCCGTTGACTAGCCGGGCCATACGGGTCATTGCATCAGGCGGCAGTACACCAGTCAGCAGGTGATACAGGGTTGCCGAAAGCGAGTAGATGTCGCTGCGCGGATCGGGTTCGCCATCGCGCATCTGTTCGTAGGGCGCATACGGCGGGGTAAAGCCGTAGACCTTGCGCGTGCCCGACCCGTCAATCCCGGCAGAGACCGTCATCCCGCCGCGGGCTAGCCCAAAATCGAGCAAGATGATATCGTGGCTTGGGGTGAGCTTGAGATTCTTTGGCTTAATATCACGATGGATGACCGGCACGGGCCGCGTATGCAAGTAATGCAACACGTCGAGCAATTGATCCGTCCACTTAACCACCATCGGTACAACCTGCGGCGAGGCGAACCGGCGGCCAAGGCGGGCCAGTTGATTACCGAGATCTTCGCCATGGATAAATTCCATGACCAGAAATTGGCCCTGTGGATCAATGAAATGATCGATCACACGCGGCAATGCTTGATGCCTGAGCCGGGCCAGTATTTGCGCTTCGCGCTCGAACGCCTGCCGGTAGGCTTCATCGTTAAACAGGGTCTGCTTCAGGGCCACGTCAATGCGTAGTCGCAAATCGCGCGCCTGATAGACAGCGCCCATCCCGCCTTTGGCGATCTGGGTGATGACCCGATACCGGCCTTGCAAGACTGTTTCCGGCGCAAGCATGCGCACTACTCCGGGCAGACGCGAACCCACTAAATCGTATTATAACAAAATGCTGGCATTGCGGTTGACCCTTGGGTTGTTTGCGTTCCTTCCTACCTGCGGGGTGTCGCGGCGTGATGCCCTTCAGGCATGCATTCCGCACCCCATGTGTCGTTGCGAGCAGCCGGGGGCGCAGCAATCTCCCCCTCACCTAGTGTCATTGCGAGCCGCCGGAGGCGGCGCCGCAATCTCCTGCTTAAGCGGGAGTGATCCGTTCAGGTATTCTGCCCGCTGAAGGGGTAGATTGCTGCGGGCACTGTGCGCCCTCGCAATGACCCATAGATGCAGAGGTGTTACACCGCTAGACCGTAGGCTTCGGCTAAGAGTTCGATCGGATGGCGAGTGGCGACGCCAGTTGCGCCGCTGATCTGCCAGCGACAGGTCTCGCTGTCGCAGAGCGCGAGGTCTTGGCCGCTGGCGCGCACGAAGTCGAACAGGGACTTGCCGACGTCCATCGCGATCTGATACTTCTCGCGCTTGATGCCGTAGGTGCCGGCGATGCCGCAGCATTCGGCTCGACTCTCGCGCAGGCGTAAGCCGGGCACCAGTCCTAGCACATCAAGTACTGGGCGGCCAATCCGGTGCGCGCGCAACTGGCATGGCGGGTGGTACGGCAATTCACGTTCGATCGGGCGGAAATCGGTGCGCAGGCGGCCTTGCTCGTAGAGATTGCGCAGAAACTCGAAGATGTCATAGGTGCCGGCAGCGACCGCGTGAATGTCGTCGCCGTGCAACCCCAGCAGCTCCGGCGCCTCTTCTTTGAGGGTGAGTGTACAGCTAGTGCTGGTGCCGACGATCGGGATACCGGCGCGAGCGTAGGGCAAGAGTTGGGCGACGTTGTATTCGTGATGGCTCTGCGCTGCTGGAAAGTCGCCGTTTGAGAGCAGTGGCAAGCCGCAGCAGCGTTGCGGCGGCACGATGACCTCAAACCCGAGGTGTTCGAGCACAACAATCGCCGCCTTACCGACATGCGGTTCATAGTAGTTCGTGCTGCACCCGTGGAAGTAGACGACCTGTGGTCGTCGCCCGTTGGTCGCCGGTTTGTGCCGTTTGAACCAACGCCGGAAGGTGTAGGTGCTGGCTTTGGGCAGCGGTGCGTGGCGATGAATGCCCATCACCCGTTCGATCATCCAGCGCGCCGGCGCAAAGTTGAGCGTGAAGTTGACTAGCGGCGCGTGTGGGCCGCTGCTGAGCCGCCCCACCAACCCTGAACGGGCGATAATCCGGTTGCGTAAGGGCATGCCGCGTTCGGCGACGATTTGGGCGCGGGCGCGGGCATTCAGCTCAGCGATGCGCACGCCGGTCGGGCAGACCTGATTGCAGACCCGGCAGCCTGAACAGTAGTCAACTGAAGCATCGGGCGACGGTTGGGCGGCATGGCGGAAGCGTTGCGCTTGCGGCCCGACGTATTTGGGGCCGGGGAAGGCATCGGTTACTGCTGCCACTGGGCAGGCTGAGGTGCAGATGTTGCATTTGATGCAATGATCGAGTGATTGGGTGAGTGAGAGTTCGATATGATCCATAGTGGTGATTCCTCTGCGAGCGCATGATGGAGCCGCACTGTTGTGCGGCTGTACGAAAAGTGGCGGCGAGCGCAGCTTATTGGAGTGCATCGCCTGCGGCGGTACTATCATGCCTGCCCGGCGGCCCAGCCAGTGGCGATAGCCGCCCCTTCGAGGCAGCCTTCGCGAATCGGATCGTAGCCGGCCAGCGCACCACCTACAACCTGCACATTTTCGTATACCAGCCGGCCAGCGGCGTCAAGCGGGCGCAGGCGTTGATCAACGCGCACCCCGCTTTGAAAGACGGGGTGGCCGTGTTCATCGAGAAACCGCGGCGCAAACCATCCTGCCCTGCCATCAGGCGTTTGCAGCGGCAGGGCGAGCGCCGTTTCATACAGATAGCCTTCAGGCGTGGCTCGCACCCCACCGCCAAGAATGCCGCCGGTTGCCAAGACCCAGTGCCGGGCAGTGTGACGCTGCTCGCGGGCTGCCGCCTCGCTGAAGACAGCGACGAGGGTGTCGCCAATGTGCTCGGCGCGCTGGACAAATCCACCCAATTGGATGCGGCCGCCTAACCGCAGCAATTCATCCTCTAGGATCTGATACAGCCGCATACCGGCCACCGAAACCGGCAGGGTGGGAATTTCAAAGATCAATGCGCCGGCCCGATTTTGCAGATCGCGCACCACCGCGGTGGCATGCCTGAGACCGAGGATGGCTGGCAGGCCGATGCGGGCATAACCACCTTTGCGTACATGGGCGGCCAATTGCTCGCCAAGGTTGGCACGGAATGCCGGTTGCTCGCACAAGCGGGCTAACGTCACCGAGCTGAAATCGTGCTGGCGCTGCGTAGGCGGCAGCGCCAACTGCGCCGCTTCAGCAGCGATGCCTTGTGCGCGCAGGTTAGCGGCGATCAGCGGCGGGAAGAAGTCGCGCAACTCGGCAAAGCCGGCAATGAGCGTAGGCCGGCCATCGCGCAATTGGCGGGCATCGCCGGCGATCATTGTGGCCGGGGCAAACGCGGTGGGGCGCAGTGCGCCTAGCGCCGTCGGCAAGAGCAGGTTGCGGTTGAGATTGCCAGCGAATGGATAGTCGGCTGCTTCGCCGATAGTGCGGACACGGGCAATCCCTTGCTCGATCATCGCCGGGCCGGCCAGCGCGTAGGGATGATGAGGGCGTTGGATAGCCAGTTGGGCGATCCCGGCCAGCGGGTCATCCACATCGGCAAGTAGATCAATACAGCCGGTTGACCAGTGAGTCGCGCCGTGACCTTTGGCCAGCACCAGCACCTTCTCGCCGCGTTCGGCGCGGCCAATTGCGGCCAGCATCCCGCTGAGGCCGGCGCCAATCACAATCGTATCGTACATAGACACTCTCCCAGCGGGCTATGCCTGCACATACTCGGTTGCGATAGCGGGATGCTGCGTCACTAACCCGCCTCCCGGCTCGGCCAACGCGCGCAAGCGGTGAATCCCCAACACACCGGCGTAAATCAACTCGTCAAGACGAGCCTGCCGCAACTGGTCGCCCCAGAGCACTGGCGTCAATCCCTTCCACCGCTCTTGGAGGAAGTGCAACATCGCTTCGTTGGCGTGAGTATGGCTGAGGCCATCGGCACAGCGCCGCTCGTAGAGCAGGTTAGCCGTGCGGTAGATGCACCAGCCGCCTTGGCATGGTCCCATCCCCATGCGCACATCGCGCCGGATATCGTCAAGGTTGTGCGCACCGGCATCAATCGCCGCAATAATCCGGTCGCGGGTGACCAATTCACATTCGCAGATCAGATCACCAGCAGCGTGTTCGCTTTCAACCAGTGCCAGCGGCTTGCCAAGCCAGTAGTGTGGCGTTTGGGCTGCCGGATCGGGTGACACCGTCACCATCGCGTGGGCGCGGTGCTCGAAGCGCGGCACCGGCAAGACCTCGCTCGCCGTGCGGCACGGTTGAGTATTACCAAGCCGACGGGCTAGCTCGTTAACCGTCTGCTCGGCCATCAGGCGATACGTTGTCCACTTGCCGCCGACAATCGACAGAATGCCGCTGACGCCATCACGCTCTTCGTGATCGAGCAACTTGAACGTGCGAGGAATATCGCGGTCACTAGCGACATCTTTATCTTTATAAAGCGGGCGCACGCCAGCCCATGCGCGCAAGGCGCGATACTGGCGGAAACCGGGAATCAACTTCTCGCCTTCATCAAGCATAAACTGGATCTCTTCCGGCTCGATCCCAAATACATCGGGATCGGGGACATGCACATCAGTGGTACCGATCACGGCAACTGTGTGGATGGGCACGATAATATCGCCATCAGAGGGCAGTTTACAGCGATTAACGACAGTATTGACCATCCGGTGGTTCATTGCCACCATAGTCCCCTTACCGGGCACGACCGTCACCGTCACACCGGCCATTGCTGCGATCTTGCCGGCCCATGCGCCGGCGGCATTGAGCACGTAGGTGCAATCGATCCGGATTCGCTCGCCGCTGCGTAAATCTTCGACGATGGCCCCCACTACTCGATCGCCCACCCGCACCAGCTCAACCACATTGTGATACGTGCGAATCTCGGCACCATACTCGCGGGCAGCGAGCGCCACCGAGTGCGTGGCAAGGAAGGAGTCGGCTGACCCATCATGCACCTCAAACACGCGCGAAATGCGTGGATTGAGGGCCGGTTCGCGGCGCAGCATCTCGGCGACGCTGATCTCTTGCACCGGCACGCCGGTACGGTGGCAATTGGTTACAAACACATCGCCATAGCTTTCATCATCCCACGGCGTAATTACGAAAAAGCCAGAGGTCTGCTCGATGCAGTGGGGCATAATCCGGCGTAGGATGGCATTTTCGTGGGCGCATTCGGTGGCCGATTGTGGGTCTTTAGTCACATATCTCCCGCCGGAATGGAGCAGGCCGTGGTAGCGACCGGTGGTACCGTGGGTTATATCACCCTTCTCGACGAGGATGCAGCGAATGCCGCGCATTGCCAGATCGAGCGCACAGCCGGTACCGGTCGCACCACCGCCGATCACCAACACGTCGGTGGAGAGCGTTTGCATGCTGATCTCCTAACAGGCAACAAAACCGGCAGGATTGCTCCCGCCGGTCTTGTCGCATTAAACAGACACTGCCGCGCAGGACGGGCGGTACATAACCGATGACGGTATCATAACACCATCGCGCGGGTTACGCACCACTATGCATCAACCAAACTGCTTGGCGGCGTTGCGTGCATCGAGAAGCGTGCTCCCCAGCACTACTCCACCCAATCGAAGGTGCGGGTCACTGCCTTCTTCCAACCGCGATAGAGGCGAGCGCGGGTCTCTTCATCCATCTGCGGCGTCCATGTATGATCCACGCCCCAGTTGGCCCGCATCTCGTCGGTGTTCGACCAGAAGCCGACGGCAAGGCCGGCGGCATACGCCGCGCCGAGCGACGTCGTTTCGGCCACCTTGGGCCGGATCACCGGCACACCGAGGATGTCGGCTTGGAACTGCATCAAGGTGTTATTGTAGACCATGCCGCCATCGACCTTGAGTGCAGTTAGCTTCACCCCTGAATCTTGCTCCATCGCATCAAGCACTTCGCGGGTTTGATAGGCGGTAGCTTCGAGCACGGCGCGGGCGAGGTGGCCTTTGTTGACGTAGCGAGTCAAGCCCACAATCACGCCGCGAGCATCTGAGCGCCAGTAGGGGGCGAACAGACCGGAGAAGGCGGGCACGAAATAGATGCCGCCGTTATCTTCGACCAGATTAGCCAGCGCCTCTACCTCAGCCGACGAGGTAATCAAGCCAAGGTTATCGCGCAGCCACTGCACAAGAGCGCCGGTAATCGCGATCGAACCTTCAAGCGCGTAGACAGCGGGTTGGTCGCCGAACTTATAGCAGACGGTAGTCAGCAAGCCACTCTTCGATGGCACGATCTTGGTGCCGGTATTGAGCAGCATAAACGAGCCGGTGCCGTAGGTGTTCTTCGCCTCGCCGGCATCGAAGCAGGTCTGGCCCACCATCGCGGCCTGCTGGTCGCCAAGGATACCGGCCACTGGCACCCCAGCCAAATCGCCGGTGGCCGTGCCATAGACCATACTCGACGGCACAATCTTGGGCAGCATCTGGCGCGGAATACCCATAATGCCAAGGATCTCGTCATCCCAATCAAGGGTTTCGAGGTTCATCAGCATTGTGCGTGAGGCATTCGTCACATCAGTGACATGAACGCCGCCATCGGGGCCGCCGGTGAGCCACCACGTCAAGAAGGTGTCAATATTGCCGAAGACAACATCACCCGCCTCAGCCGCTTCGCGCGTGCCGGGCACATGATCGAGAATCCAGCGAATCTTGGGGCCAGAGAAATAGGTTGCCAGCGGTAGGCCGGCCTTAGCGCGGAAGCGATCTTGGCCGCCATCAGCCGCCAGTTCGTTGCAAATCTGGTCGGTGCGGGTGTCTTGCCAGACAATCGCGTTGTAGACTGGGCGGCCCGTTTTGCGATTCCAAACCACCGTCGTCTCGCGCTGGTTGGTGATACCGACCGCAACAATATCACTCGCGCTCAAGCCGCCCTTATTGAGCGCGCTGCGGATCACGCTCTGGGTGCGCTCCCAAATCTCGTCGGGGCTATGTTCAACCCAACCGGGGCGGGGATAAATCTGCTCGTGCTCTTTCTGGTCGTAGCAGACCACATTGCCACTGTGGTCAAAAATCATACAGCGGGTGCTGGTCGTTCCCTGATCAATTGCAGCGGCATACTTTGCCATGAGGACAGACTCCTTTGTCTCCAAGCATACCAAGTGGCATGCGAACTTATCCTTGGGCGGCGCGTTCGAGGGTGGCGAGCATTGCCTGCGCCATCAGGAACGCAGACGCCGCCCCCGGATCGCGATGGCCAATCGAGCGTTCACCGAGGTACGACGCGCGGCCCTTCGTCGCTAACATTGGTTCGGTTGCGATCATGCCCTGTTCACAGGCGGCAACTGCGGCGCGCATAGCCGCCAGCAGATCACCGCTTGCTGCATACTGCTCTTTCAGCGCATCGACCGCAGGCGCGATTGCATCGATCATCGTCTTTTCGCCGCGGGTTGCCTTGCCGCGCGTTTGAATGCCTTCGAGGGCAGCGCTGAGGGCAGCGATCAGCTCTTCGGCGCCGATCGTGGCCCGGTCGCCGATCGCCGTGCCGGCGCGGAGAAAGGCAGTGCCGTAGAGGGGGCCGCTGGCCCCGCCAACGGTCGAGATCAGCGTCATACCGGTCAATTTCAAGAGACCACTGATACTGCGATCGGTTGCCGTGGGTAGTTTACTCATGACCGTGCTAAAGCCGCGGTCGAGATTCACACCGTGGTCGGCATCACCAATCGCCGCATCGAGCCGTGTCAGATACTCACGCTGCTCTTTGACCCGTTCGGCTACCAGTTGAAGAAAGCTTGTGACATGATCGGCGGTGATCTGCATGGTTCCCCTACGTCAGTCTGGCGGCGGGGCTTAGCCCCGCCGTGGTCTTCCACCTACTTACATACCCCAGCGCAACGCAGGCGTATGCACTGGCGCATCCCAAAGCTTGACCATCTCGTCGTCAAGGCGGAGCAACGTGAAGCTGACGCCGGCCATCTCAAGCGAGGTGATGTAGCTTCCCACCAACGATCGAGCGATGGTAATGTTGCGATCCTTGAGGATGCGTGCTAATTCATTGTACATCAAATAGAGTTCGATCAGTGGTGTGCCACCCATACCGTTGACAAAGGCAAGCACGGCATCGCCGCTCTTGAACGGCAGGTCGTCGAGGATGGGGCTGGCCAGCATTTCGGCGATGTCGCGGGCGGGAGCGATCTTTTCACGGCGGCGGCCCGGCTCGCCGTGGATGCCAATGCCGACCTCCATCTCATCTTCGGCCAGCTCGAAGCCCGGCTTACCAGCCTGCGGCACCGTACACGGCGTCAGGGCCATGCCCATGCTGCGCCCGTTGGCATTGACCCGTTCGGCAATCGCCTTGCAGGTGGCCAGATCTGCGCCAGCTTCGGCAGCGGCGCCGACGATCTTCTCGAGTAGCACCGTCACGCCGACTCCGCGGCGGCCAGCCGTCCATGTGCTATTTTCCACCGCCACATCGTCATTCGTTACCACACTGGCCACCTCGATCCCCTCAGCGGCGGCTAATTCGGCAGCCATCTCGAAGTTCATCACGTCGCCGGTGTAGTTCTTGACGATATGCAGTACACCCTTGCCGCCATTGACCGCCTTGGTCGCGGCCAGCATCTGATCGGGCACCGGCGAGGTAAAGACCGCGCCGGGGCAGGCGGCATCGAGCATGCCGTAGCCGACAAAACCGCCATGCATCGGTTCGTGACCCGAACCACCGCCCGAAATCACGCCGACCTTGTTGTGCGGCGCACCCTTGCGCACGATATAATCGGGATCGAAATGCACATCAATCAGGTCTGCGTGAGCGATCGCCATCCCGGCCAGCGCCTCTTTAACGACGTTCTCCGGTGCGTTGATCAACTTCTTCACAGGCTTCCTCCCCTAACGTGAAGACTAACAGCCGTTACATGTCCAGCACATTTGCCAGCAGTGCCGCGATTGAGCCACCAATAAGCGGGCCAACTACCGGCACCCACGAATAACCCCAGTTGCTGTCACCCTTGCCGGCGATCGGTAATACAAAGTGGGCAATGCGCGGGCCAAGGTCGCGCGCGGGGTTGATCGCATACCCGGTGGGGCCACCGAGTGATAGACCAATACCCCAAACCAAAGCCGCCACTAGATACGGGCCAAGGCCGCTGGCCGGGCTGCCGCTGGTGGCGCCGTTGGCGCTGAAGATGGCGAAGATAATGAAGACCAGCGCGAAGGTGCCAATCACTTCGGTAATGATGTTGTTCACCGGATTGCTGATCGCCGGGCCGGTGCTAAAACAGGCCAGCTTGAGGCCGGGGTCTTTGGTGACTTCCCAGTGTGAAAGGTAAGTCAGCCAAACGAGGGTTGCGCCGATGAACGCGCCAATGAATTGGGCGATAATGTGCATTACAGCAGTACCAACATCGTAGCCGCCGCGCAGCATCACTGCGATCGTTACCGCTGGATTGAGGTCAGCGCCGGGGCTGCCTAGGGCAATAGCCGTGAATACGCCACTCATCACTCCAAATGCCCAGCCGGCAGTAATGACGATCCAACCGCCACCATTGCCCTTCGATTGCGTCAGCAATACATTGGCTACGACGCCATTGCCAAACAGAATCAGCACCATGGTGCCAAATACTTCGCCCAGAAAGGACGCAGGCATAGAGAGTCTCCTCCTTGCAACACAAACGGAACCAGTTCTTGCGAATCAACCTTGATCCGGCGTTCAACCAGAGAACGTGATGCGCGCCAATCATGACTCACGGTTAGCGAAGCATAACCAACTTGCACGCGCAACGTGGCGTGCCGGCGCATCTGAACTGGGCGTGCGCACCATCTGCGCTGTCGGCAGTGTGCGGCGACCCGCCCTGCGCACCTCCTTTCCAACTCTCTCTATGAGCGACACGATGCATTGCACCGTGCAATGCACACACGTTTCCTGCCAAGCGCCGTTGTGCGCTTGCCATCACGTTTCGACCGCGGCTAGGATGCCATCATCCCTCTTCGTTTCGTGGTTGGGTCGAGTTCCCTGTAATTGGTATCGTAGCAAAGCGGGTGAAGGAACGTCAAGCTGTGAAGAGGCTGTGCATCATGCAAAAGTGTTTCAATGTTGAAACGTCATCACGGCGTCAAATCATCACGTGAAATGTGGTAGCGAGTCATCTTTCGCCAGAGGGTGGCCCGGCTAATCCCTAACAAGGCTGCTGCCCGGCCCAAGCGTCCGCCAGCGGTGCGGATAGCACGGATAATCGCGTCGCGCTCGCTCAACTCTTGCACTTCCGCCAGTCGCGGGCTATCCGCTATCGTCAACGGAGTGGCATGGCGCGCAATTGCCGGCGGCAAATCGTTAACAGTCAAGACGCTCTTGGTGCCAGTTTGCGCCATCCGTTCCAGCACTACTTCCAATTCACGCACATTACCCGGCCACGGGTAAGCGCGCAACGCAGCGAGCGCATCAGGATCAAGCGCCACCGGCCGGCCCAACTGTTCGCTGAGCCGTTGCGCCATGTGGTTAGCCAGCAAAATAATGTCATCACCACGCTGGCACAGCGGTGGAATGTCAACGACAAACGCGCTCAGCCGGGCATACAGATCGGCGCGAAAGCGACCTTCTTGTACCAGTTGTTCGAGATCATGACCAGTGACGATCAGCCGGACATCGATCGGGACAGGGCGCGCGCCGCCTGATCGGATCACTCGCCCCATTTCGATGGCACGCAGCAAGCTCGTTTGCTGATCAAACGACAGCGCATCAATCGCTTCGAGGTAGATAACGCCGCCATGGGCCAGTTCGAGCTTGCCCGGCCGGCCCGGTTGCCGGTCGGTTCCTTCAACCCCGAACAATTCGCTGTCAAGCAATTGGCGTGGGATCGCAGCGCATGAAACCCGCACAAAGGGGCCGCCAGCACGGTTGCTGGCGTTATGGATCGCTTGGGCAAAGATCTCTTTGCCAACACCGGCTTCGCCACGCAAGAGCACCGCTCCGCGCCCGGCGGCAGCGATCCGCGCTTGCCGCAAAGCCTGCCGCATACCCTCACTCTGACCGATAATGTCGCGAAAGGTAAAGGTTGCTTGCGCTCCGACGACCTGTTGCACGAGCTGGCGCACGCTCTCGGTTGGGCGGAGCGTAATGACACTGCCCAAATACCGCCGGCTGCGATCCCAAACCGGGCGCACGCCGCAGATAACTGCCTGCGCGCCGGTAGGGGTTTGCCAGATGATTTCTTGTTCGTCAAGCGTGCTCAGGCTGTGAAGAGCCGCAGCAATCGCCGGCGGTGGCGGAATAACGCTCTCGAGCGGCCGGCCCGCGGCTGAACGCACATTGATGTCGAGAATATTCGCCACCCGCCGGCTTAGCCGGCGAATCTCACCGTGCGGCCCTACGAAGATCAGTCCCTCGTTGATCGTATCAAGTGTGGCGTACAGTTCGCTCAGTTGGTCATTGGCCTCGTTGAGCAGCCGTTCGGCACGGAGTTGGCTGTGCAACGCTTGCGCTGCGGCAATCACCATTCCAAGCGCGTAGGGGTGGTAGGCTTCGGCTAGGGTAAGAATGGCCAGCGCACCTAATGCCCTGCCATCCGGGCTGAAGATCGGGGCTGCCGCCAGCGCAAACGGCTTCAACCAATTGCAATAGTGCTCGTCGCCGCTGGTCTGGCAAGGCAACGCTTCACGCAGCGCCAAATCGATTGCGTTAGTGCCGGCGACCTCTTCCGTCAGACTAATGCCATAGCCGATACCGTATCGCTGCGCTCGTTCGATGACCGTACTGTCGCCGGCAAGGTCGATGATCGTACACTGCTCGTCGCAAATCACCACCGCAAAGCCGGGGTGATCGCTAAGCTGGTAGAGATCTTCGATCGATGAGCGGGCCAATGCTTGCAGATGGCTCCACCCTGCCAGATTGACCGGCCCTGTCTGTGGCGGACTGGCCAGATCAAGGCCGTGCGCTTGGCAGCGCGCCCATGATCGCTGAATTGGCGGGAGTGAAGATGTTGGCATCGCACACCTCGCGAGATCTTCCAGCTATGTATATTATAAGCGAAGAGAATTATCGATTGCATTGACATGGCACTGCTTGCCTAGCCTCGCTCGGTGTGAGCCGGTCTTGTTGGTTCTGGAGACGATTGAGGATCCGCTTATGCGCAATATTCGCTATTCAGATACATGAATTGACGAGTTGGCGAAAGGTCGGAATTATGGATAAGATCCTGCACCAATAATGTTGCTCGTGAGGCTGTCAGCGTCGTTTTACGGTTTCTAGGGTCTGCTTCTCATTCTTTGCCATCCGCGCTAAGATGCAACAGTGTGATGATCTGCCCAGTGCAGCGTGTTTCGGCCTCGCCGAATAACATGTCAGACATTATCTTCTTGGTGCAATCCGTTGTAAAACGTTAGGTGTGGCAGGTTTGGCTAGGCGGTTTTGAATGAGATTCTGCTCTACATGGGCAGGATCGTGTATTGGTTGATTACGGGTGATGCGCCAGTAATGCGCGGGTAAAGAATTGGCTTTGTGTAGAAATTCTGTGGTGAAATATGGAGTGCGGCAGTTTGACTGCCGCGCTCCATGAATATAGCTACACAAACGCCGCAATCCCAGTAATCTCGCGCCCGACGACCAACGTGTTGATCTCGTTGGTGCCTTCGTAGGTATAGACCGCTTCGATGTCAGCGAAATGGCGGGCAATGTGCCGGTCGAGCAAGATGCCGTTGCCGCCGAGCACTTCACGCCCCAGCGCCACGATCTGGCGCGCCTTGCCGGCGCAGTATTGCTTGGCCAACGAGGCCATACCCTCGGTGATCTGGTTTTCGTCTTCGTCACGCAGCTTGCTCAACCGCCACGCCATCAACTGGATCGCCGTCAAATCGCCGAGCATCTGCACCAGCTTCTGCTGCACCAACTGGAAGCCGGCGATCGGGCGGCCAAACTGTTCGCGCTGCAATGTGTAGTCGAGGGCAAGCTCATACGCGGCCTGCGCGTGCCCGACCGCTTCCCATGCTACGCCGTAGCGGGTGTTTTTGAGAATGTTGGCCGTATCGCGGAACGAGCGTGCCAGTGGCAAGCGGTTCGCTTCGGGCACGAAGACGTTATCCAGCTTGATGTCGGCATTGATCACCGAACGCTTAGCGATCTTGCCCTCGATCTTGGTCGCCTGATAGCCCGGCGTACCCTTTTCAACCAGAAAGCCGCCGATCCGTCCAGTCTCTTCATCTTGCGCCCACACCACGATCACATCGGCGAAGGTGGCGTTTCCGATCCAGCGCTTTTCACCGTTGAGCAAATAGCCACCATCGATCCGCTTGGCGGTAGTGCGGATGTGCGCTGCATCAGAGCCGACGTGCGGTTCGGTGAGCGCAAAGGCACCGATCTTTTCCAGCCGGGCCATTGCTGGCAACCAACGCTGCTTCTGCTCTTCCGAACCACAAGCAGCAATTGCTCCCATCGCCAAGCCGCTGGTCACGCCGACAAAGGTGCCGACGCTGCCGTCACCGCGAGCAAGTTCGGCGGCGATCAGCCCAACTTCGACGCTGGTAAATCCCGGACAGCCGTAACCTTGAATAGTGCCGCCAACAATGCCAAGCTCGGCGATGCGCGGGATCAGCTCGAACGGGAATTCGGCCCGCTCCCAATAGTCATTGATAATCGGCAATACATGCTCGTTGCAAAACGCGCGCACTTTATCGCGAAGGGCGCGCTCGCGCGGGGTAAGGAGATCGTCGAAATGGAAGATGTCTATCCCGCGCTCGCTTGCGATCGTCATTGGTCGCCTCCTATAGATGAACGTTATGACGCACTGCGTAATAGATTATAGCACATCTCGCGATGCAGTATGCGGTTAGAGGGGTGGGTTAAGGAAACGCTGCCCAAAGGTGCAGGAGGTATCTGCTAGCAGTGCGAGAGGTGTCGTTCTTGCGGCGCGCAATGACGGGGGAACAGGCGATAGCGTCGCCGCCCTTTCGTGTACAATAGAAGCAGCACGATGATCGTCGAGATCGAGGTGAGCTATGCGACTCAGTGAAGATAAAGTGCGTCGGATTGCCGAGCGCTTGCACGACGAATTGGCCGAGCGCGGTCTCTTAGCCTACCGCGACCGTCCGGGTCAGCGCCCTAGCGATGGCCGCGCGTTGCGGGTCAAGGCAATCTATGATGCGATTGTGGCCGATCTGAAGATCGAAGAGGAGATCGACGCTGAAGTTGAGCGAATTCTGGCGACCTACAGCCGCGAGATCAAGGGCACCGAGCGCGATATTCTCTTCCGCAAGCATAAAGAAGAGGTAGCGCGCAAGCGGGGGTATGTGTTATAGTGGTGTTTCGCTGCTGTTTCATCGCGTTATCTCACCCAGTAGAGCAGAATGTAGTGCGGCCCAGTGTGCGGCACGACGAACTCTCCGCCGTGGGTTACGAAACCAACGGTGAGATAAAACGGTAACGCACTGGTGCGGCCATGGCACCAGATCATGTCGCCGCCGTGACGCCGGACATGCTCGATCCCGGTTTGGAGCAACGCTTGGCCGATCCCCTGCCGGCGAAAGGCGGGCCAGACCCCCATGCCGCGCAGTCGCCACGCCGCACGGGCCGGTATCTCAGCGAAATCTTCTGGGGCGAATGAGGCGATACCCACGAGCTGCTCATCAACGAAGGCGCCAGCGTGTAACGCTAGGGGGTGGTCGTCACCGGGATAGACGAGTTCGTCAATCGCTTGGTGTGGGCGCAGGATTTGTTGGCGCAGGGGCCGGGTTGCGGCGGCGCTGATGGGGCGAATCGAGTAGTTCATACGTTCTGACTTTAACGCAGAGATGCAAAGAAGGTAAAAGCACAACGGATTCTACCGCAAAATCGCAAAGATATTTGAGATTGATCTAATGTAAATTTGCACCATACTTAAAGTCTTTTGCGACCTCTGCGTCTTGCGTCTAACGGTCTCTGCAACCTCTGCGTCTAACCGTCTCTGCGCCTTCGCTCACTCTGCGCCTTGGCATCGAGATAGTCTTGCAAAATGATTGACGCGGCGACCTGATCAATCTGCGCTTTGATCTTAGCCGGTTTGAAGCCGAGATTGCGCAACATTTGCTCGGCAGCGACGCTGGTCAGCCGCTCGTCGAACATTTCGACCGGGCAGGTAAGCACAGCAGCCAACGCATCGGCGAAGCGTTGCACCGCAACGGCTTGCGGGCCGTGTTCACCGCGCATAGTTAGCGGCAATCCCACCACCACCTGCGTAACGCCGCGCTCGGCGACGAGCCGGGCGATCTGGGCAATGGCCCGTTCGGGCGGGTGAGCGGCGATGGTGGTCAACGGTGCGGCGATACGGGCGCTGGCGTCGCTGATCGCCACGCCGATGCGCCGTTCACCGACATCTAGCCCTAGGATGGTCTGTTCGTTGGTTGTATTCACGTTGGCCGGATATGGTTAGGTCACAGCGGACGCCGATGGTGCAGAACATGCCGTACCTGCAACTTGCTCTCCTCACTCAATCCGAAGCCGGAGCTGCCAGCTCCAGCCGGGGAAGCGATCAACGTTTGGCGGTAGCGTAAAGCCGGCCAGTCTCCCGCTGACCACTAACGCTTGCAAGCCTGCTTCAGCTTCGACGCGGGTGCGGCCTAATACCGCATTCTGCACCGCCGCGCGTGTTGCCGGATCAAGCTCGTTGCCGCAGGCCGGGTCTGGCCCCACTGCACCATCAACGCGCAGGGTCGCGCCATCCCAACGCCAGCCATTGATCACCGCGGCCCGGCAATCACCCGGACGCAACTGGCCGTTTTGGATCAGTTGGGCATTAAACGCGTCAGCCAATTGGCGCTGGAAGCTGGCCGGATCGCCGCTGACCGCCAGCCCGCTGTAGTTCGCTTGCACGGTCAAGGTAAAGAAGCGATTGTCTTTCGGCAGAGACGTACCTATCGGCGGATCGACCATCTGCTCGAAGCCGGCTAATTGCTCTAGCTCGGCCCGGCTCGGCGAGACGGTGGTCGGTTCGAGGCGGAGATTGCGGGCTAATGCCAGCCCATCAAGCTGCCGGCGCGCCTCTTGGTCGAGCCGGGTCAACGCTTCGGCCAAATAGCGGCGTACATCGCTCTCTTTAATCACAAACACTTCTTCATCGGTTCCGCCGCCGATTGCATCATGCACAATCGTCAGCACGCCGCTGGTGAGATTAATCGTCGGCCCGCCGGGAATGCGCAGTTCGCGAATAGTATTTGCGGGAATGTTTGAGGCGCTGCCCGGCGAGCGAGCGATAATGCGCACTTGCGCTTCGCCGAGCGTGGTGATGATCTGATTGCCAAGATTTGAGGTCACTGCACCCGGTACTGTAACATCAGCCTCGCTGAAGAAGGGAATCGGCTGATCGTTCGGCCCGAAGGCAACGAACTCGCTTCCTGCGGGAATGACTATCGGCTGTGTGTTCAGATTACGCAGGATGATCGTTCCCTGCGCACTGCTAACCGGTGTCATCACGCCTTCCGTCACTTCACCGCGCAGACTGATAGCGACCGTCGTTCCGAGCGGTTCAGCCGCAACGGCGCTACTGTTCGCTGCTGAGGTGACCGGGATCATTGGCAGTGCCAAGCCGGTGATTGGCGTTGTTTCACGCGCCGGCAAGCGCACCACGATGGTTACACTGCTTGTCGCTACCTGCCAAACACCGAGTCCTATGACTGCGATAAAGAGTGCCGCCAGTATCCATCTGAGCCACGATTGTTGCCGAAGAAGGGATCGAGGTGCGCTGCGCGGCGCCGCAATCGGTGGTGGTATATCAGTTAGCTCGCGTCGTGGTTGGGCAAAGGTACGCTGAGCGCGATCAGCATCGCTCCGCTGTCCGATCTGGCTTGCCCGCGCCACTTCAGCCTCTGAGAGTTGAATATCTTCAGGCCGCACCCGTGGTGGTTGGCGCGATGCCTCACGGGCTGACGGGATTGGCGGCGGTGGTGGACCGGTACGCTCTTGCTCGAAGGCGGCAGCCAGATCGTCAAGCGCGTCGAAGAACTCTAGGTCATCGTCACCCATCGCTTGGGCTGGCGGCGTTGCCGTGCCGCTGGTTGTTGTTGGAATAGGCCGTGTTGCCGGTGCTGCAATCGGACGGGTTTCGGCCGGCGCCGGTTTCGCGGTTTCAAACAGCTCTAGATCGTCAATGGCACCAGTACCGGCTAGTTCATCGAGTGCGGCCAGAAATTCGAGATCTTCAGCCGGCAGGTCTTCGCTGGCAGGTGGCGGGGGAGGCACCGGTGCTTGCACGTGCGCGCCGGTGACTTCGATCGTGGTCAGCCGGCTCTGGCGGGCCGCTTTGAGGATGGCCGGGTCGGAGCTAATGATCGTGAGGGCAATACCGGCAGCCGTCGCCAATTCGCGCAGCGCATCGGTGCCGGCGACGCGCTGGAGGAAGCTGGCGCCTTCGGGGGCCAAGATCTGCACGTTGGCGGCATGGGTGGCTCGTACCCGCGCCATGAGCGACTCGGCGGTATCATCGGGTAGCGCAAGGACAATCGCTGTCTCGTCGGTGATCATAGCCCCTCACCCCCGGCCCCTTTCCCCGCGTTCAGGAAGAGGGACGCTGCGGCAATGCGTCAACGTTATTCTATCACTCACGGTATTAGTCTACCACGCGAGATGGTTTATGAACATGTAGTCAGGGCGCGAAACAGCACTTCTTGGCTCTCACCTCTGCTCTCCCGCTAGGGGAGGGTGGAGAATAGCCACGAAAAACGACAAAAGGCACAAAAATAGACTATTTTTGCGTCTTTTTGTGGCTATTCGGCTCGATGCTCGCACGTTCGTCCTTACTCCGACTGGCATATGGCCCTTACCCGCAGCCCCTCCCCCAACGGGGGAGGGTGGAGAATAGCCATGAAAAGCGACAAAAGGCACAAAATGAAAATCTTTTTGGCACTTGTTTGCAGGTTTTTATGACTATGCCGCTCTGTGACCCTTTACCCCTCCCCGTGAACGGGGAGAATGGCTATGTAAAAACACTCACAAAAATTATTGAAATTTGTCATGCTTTTTGTGTGTCTTTGTGGCTATTCCCCTCACCCCGCCTGTTCGGCTAGCACACCGGCAGCGGCGTTGATCGCCGCAGCTAACTGGTTGGGATTGCGCCCGCCGGCTTGGGCAACTTCAGGCTTGCCGCCGCCGCCGCCACCGACGATCGCCGCCAGCGGCTTGACCAGTTGCACCGCGTTTAACCCGCGCCGGACAAGATCGGCGGTCACCATGGCCAACAATTGCGGCTTGCCGTTAATCTGCGCGCCGAGCACAATCACCGCGCTGCCCAGCTTGTCACGCAGATACTCGCCCATCTCGCGCAATCGCTCGACGGTATCGGCCTCGACCTCGGCAGCGAGCAGTGGTACGCCGGAAATCGTCTGTATCCGGTTCAACAACGTGTCGAGCTGTTCACGCGCCAGCTTGCTACGCAGCGCTTCCAGCTCTTGCCGGCGCTGTCGGTTCTCGGCCAACAAAGCTTCGATCCGCTCGGCCAACTGGGAAGGTTGGGCATTAATTCGCACCGCCAGATCGCGCAGCACTTGCGCCTGCTCTTCCACCCACACCTCAGCGCCGCGCCCAGTCAGCGCCTCGACGCGGCGAATACCGCTGCCGATACTTCCCTCGCTGACCAGACGAACAAACCCGATCTCGCCGGTACGATTGACGTGGGTGCCGCCGCACAACTCAAGGCTATCGCGTGAAGCATACTCACCGTTATCGAACCCGTTACCGCGCTCGATGGTCACCATCCGTACCGTGTCACCATACTTCTCGCCAAACAGGGCAATTGCGCCGCGTGCCATCGCATCCTGATAGCCGGTAATCTCCCAGCGCACGGCAGCGTCAGCCCGTACCCATGCATTCAGCCGTCGCTCAACCTCGCGCAACTCTTCGGGGTCAACCGGCTTCGTGTGGGTAAAGTCGAAGCGCAACCGATCCGGCGCGACGAGCGAGCCGGCCTGCGCCGCATGCTCGCCAAGCACATCGCGCAACGCGCGCTGGAGCATGTGGGTGGCGGTGTGGTTGCGCTGAATATCGGCCCGCCGCACCATATCGACTGTTGCTTGCACCTGATCGCCCACGCTGATTGTGCCATCAACCACCCGGCCATAATGAACGATCAGACCGGGCAGCGGGCGGCGAGTGTCTTCCACGCGCACCGATCCTTCAGGCCCAACCAGCAAACCTGTATCGCCGACCTGACCGCCACTTTCGGCGTAAAACGGCGTGGTATCGAGCACAATCTGCACCTGCCGTCCAGCGTGCGCAGTGGTCAGCGCATCGCCATCAGCCAGCATCCCGATCACCGTCGCCCGGTCGCTCAGCCGCTCGTAACCAGTGAAGTGGGAATTGGGCAAATCCAACTCGGCCCACAGCTCAGCTTCACTACCGCGCTTACTGGCCGCTGCTGCGCGTGAACGAGCGCGTTGCTCGGCCATCGCCGCCTCGTAGCCAGCTTCATCAACCGCCAACCCCTGCTCGGCAGCAATCTTTTGGGTCAGATCGAGCGGGAAGCCGTAGGTGTCTTTCAACACAAACGCATCGTTACCGGGAATCACCGTCTCACCGCGAGCGCGTACCTGCTCGATTACCGCATTCAGCCGGGTAATACCACCGCTGAGCGTGCGCAAGAACTGGCGCTCTTCCTGATCGGCGGCGCTGAGGATAAACTCGCGCCGCTTACGCAGTTCGGGGTAGGCCTCACCCATCTGCTCGATCACCGCTGTGATGACTTCAGCGAGGAACGGACGCTCAAACCCGATTGTGCGGCCCTGATAGGCAGCGCGACGCAAAATCCGGCGCAGCACATAGGCTCGGCCCAGATTGCCCGGCAGCACGCCATCGGCGATTAAAAATGCAATCGCCCGCGCATGATCGGCAATCGCGCGGTAGGCGCTGCGGTGGGCCTGATAGTGGGCCTCGTCGCTGCCGCGTGTGCTGATAATCCGATTGATAATCGCTACGAACAGATCGGTTTCATACGTGCTATGCACCCCCTGCATCACCATCGCCATCCGCTCAAGCCCCATGCCGGTATCAACCGAAGGGCGCGGCAGCGGCTGCATCGTGGCGCGGTCGTACTGCATAAACACGTTATTCCAGATTTCGACGTAATTGGGATCGTCGGAGTTTACCCCCTCGGCGCGCATCTGGCTTAAGTCATCGCCAATGTACATCGTAATTTCCGAGCAGGGGCCGCAGGGGCCGGTATCGCCCATCACCCAGAAGTTGTCTTTACGACCAAAACGCAACACCCGCGACGGATCGGCTCCTTGTGCGATCCACAACTCGGCAGCCTCATCATCAGGCGGCACTTCGTCATCGCCGGCGAAGACCGTAAACCACAGCCGCTCTACCGGCAACTGAAATTCTTCGGTTAACAACTTCCACGCTAGCCGGATGGCCTCGGCCTTGAAATAGTCACCGAAGGAAAAGTTGCCCAACATCTCAAAAAAGGTATGGTGGCGTGGCGAGGGGCCAACCTCTTCGAGATCGTTATGCTTGCCGCTGACGCGCAAACACTTCTGCGCCGTGACGGCACGGGTATACGGACGTTGCTCACGCCCTAGAAAGACATCTTTAAACTGCACCATACCCGAATTAGCGAATAGTAATGTCGGGTCATCGGCAACGACTAGCGACGAGCTAGGCACGTGGGTATGGCCATGACGCTTAAAGAACGAAATAAATGTTTCGCGAATCTGCGCGGCGGTCAGTTTTTGCATAGTATGGCGCCTATATTCTCAACGGTAGAGGGTTGGGTACTGCTATCCGTAATGCAAAGAGTGCGTGTGCGAATGAAATCTCTTGCGAATGAGTGGTACCCTCGCCCGACCAACAATTTGACGCAACAAACCTCTTCCTCGCGCTATTGTAGACGATTGTGGCGGCGACCGTCAACCGTTTTGGCATGGAAGATGAAGGGCAGGCCGGTAGGAGCGGTGCGGCTGTGGTGCAGGGAACCCCCTCGTGGGGGGCCGTCACCCACGAGGGAGGGGCGGGCGTAGCGCACTCACAGTGGATTGATATGAGCGGAAGACATTCCGCCTTACGAGACACTGCGCACACTCACCGTAGAGCGAATTCATTTCGCCCACCATGAATGTGCGGACATGGTAGGGGCAAACCGGTGGTTCGCCTTTGTGGAACCGGGGGGTCTCTGTCGCCCCGAGCAGGTTGTTGGGAGCGGAATGAATGCCGCTCTACAGGAGACCATCCCCCCTTCCCCCGTGTGGGGGAGGGAACGGGGGTGGGAGCGCAGCATACTGCGCCCCTCCTGCGCCCCTGCTGTGTCTGTCCCATGTTCATTGACACTTAGGTCACGGTGTGTTACACTGGTTGTGACGCATTGCGTCATTCTTCTCCCTGCTCGAAGTCATATCCGGCAACAATGGGGTTGCCCGTCGCTCAATGTTGAACAGGAGGCATTTATGGCGCTCGTATCTCTTCCGGCCAGCCTCACCCGCATCATGCAGCAGGTGAATCTCCCGCTTGTTGACACCTTTCGCGCCTTACGCGGCGTTACTCCGCAAGAGATTGGTCTCTTGCTAAAAAGTATTACCGCCAAACGGCGGCCTAAGCGCGTGCCGCCGATCAATAGCGATTTCTTCGATATTTTGGGTGAACTCTCGCCCGAAGAGCGGGTGATCCAGCAGAAGATCCGCTCATATATGGAAGAGAAAATTCGCCCGCTGGCCAACGGCTACTGGGAGCGCGGCGAGTTTCCACACGAGATTGTGCCGAGTTTTGCCCGCCTCGTCGCTGAAACTTTCGGCACCCGGCCTTACGCTATCGACGCGCTCGGCCCGGTGTTGACCGGCGTGGCTTGTATGGAGCTTGCGCGGGTCGATCCTTCGATCTACACCTTTTTTGGCGTGCATTGGGGCTTGTGTATGGGGTCAATTGACCTCTTTGGTTCGGACGAACAGAAGCAGCGTTGGTTGCCGCCGATGCAGCGCTTTGAGTTGATTGGTTCGTGGGCGCTGACCGAACCCGATGTCGGCTCGGCGACCGCCGCCGGTCTCACTACTACCGCCCGCTTTGAGCGCGGTCACTGGGTGATCAACGGCGCCAAGAAGTGGAGCGGAAATGCGCCGATCGCCGATCTCAACATTATCTGGGCGCGCGACGTATCCAACAACCAAGTGCAAGGCTTCATTGTCGAGCGTGGCACGCCGGGCTACGAGGTTGAACGGCTGGAAGGCAAGATCGCCCTGCGCACGGTGCAGAACGCTAACATCCGGCTGGTCAATTGCCGCGTGCCTGAAACCAACCGGCTGCCGAATGTGGGCGGCTTCCGCAGTATTGCCCGCCAACTGGCGATCACCCGCGCCGCGGTTGCGTGGGCGATGACCGGAGTGGCGATGGGGGCGTATGAGAAGGCGTTGGCATACGCTCAGCAACGTATGCAATTCGGACGGCCCATTGGCGGTTTTCAGTTGGTGCAGAACAGTCTGGTGCAGATGCTGGCGAATGTGACGGCGATGCAGACGATGTGCCTGCGTATGAGCCAGATTGCAGCGCGCAATGGGACGATCAGCCACGAGCACGCCTCGCTCGCGAAGGTTTTTTGTGGCGAAAAGATGCGGGAAACGGTGGCGTTGGCTCGCGCTGTGTTTGGCGGTAACGGCATTCTGCTCGAACACGAAGTCGCACGGTACTTTGCCGACGCCGAAGCACTCTATTCCTACGAAGGCACCCACGAGATGAATACGCTGATCGTTGGGCGGGCGATTACCGGCATGTCGGCGTTTGTGTGATGGGTGTAAGAGCGTAAGGGCGTAGAAACAGTAGAGCCGTAGCATTGCTACGGCTCTACTTCTTTTAACAGAATATTGCCTCTGCATCCTTGCCCCTCACATTGCCGTATGCTACAATCGTCCTACGTTCACGCTAGGTAAAAATGCTTATGAACCGCGATCTCAACTTTACGCTTGAATGCTCACCTGACGAACGTGAGGCCCTTGTAACTGCGCTCCGCAGCGCTGGCGCCGATGTGCAGCAGCAGCCGGTCAGAGATGTTGATTGGCAGACCATTGTCGTGCTGTTCGACAATATCGGCAAAGTAGCCAGCGGTGCGACAGCAGCCATTGTGCTGGCTGAAAAGGTCGCCGAAAAACTGAACGCATGGCGCGCCAGCCAACGCCGCAGCGGGAAGACGCCACGCGGCACGCTGCGCCGTCCCGGTCAACCACCACTTGATCTTGCCACTGCGACCGATGACGAGGTGTTGCAATGGTTGTTGCAAACGCCACCGCAGCCGTGACCCCGGTACGGATGCTGGCGCTGTTCGCCGCGCCGTTGGTAGAGAAGCGTGGCAACGATCTGGTTCCGATCACGCTGCTGCCGGTGCAAGAGGAACTGGAGACACTTGCAGATACTTGCCGTCGCCTCGGTGTTGCGCTGGAAATACAGGCGGAGATTGCGACTGCCGAACGGATCGGAGAACTATTTGCCACTGCGTCACTGCCGTTCGATCTCCTCCATTTTACCGGGCATGGGAGCCGGGAACAGAACGGATCGAGTGTTCTGGCGCTGGAAGATGAAGCCGGTGCGCTTCGCCCAATGAATGCCGATGAACTGCGCCGGTTGATTATCCGCCAGCCCTGCCGCCTAGCCTTCATCAGCGCTTGCCACTCGGAAGGGCTGGCGATGGCGCTGCTCGCCGCGGGTGTGCCGCACGTAGTGGTGATCAACGCCGCCGATGCCGTGCTCGACCTTGCCGCTAGAGTCTTTGCAGCGCGCTTCTACGCTGCGTTGCTAGCGGGGCGCACGGTTGAAGAAGCATTTACCGTCGGACGCAATGCAGTATTTGCGAACGATGATCTGCGCATGTGGCGCGATCCGCAAACACTACAACCGCGCAATGTGAGCGAAGAACTCAAATTTCGTCTGCTGCCAGAAGACAATCCAATTCATCAGAATCAGCTCATTTCCCCACCGCCGCGTGGTGCGGTAACGTTCCTGCCCCCGTTGTGGGAGCGTACCAACCTTAGCCCGGCAAGTGCCGACCCATTTGTAGGTCGTGCGCGTGAGTTGTTCCAGATAAACCAATGGCTGCGCGACCATCGTTGCGTCGCTATTCAAGGCATGGGCGGCATGGGCAAGACTGCGCTGGCGCTGGCAGCGGCGCGCTGGCAACACGAACGCAACCGCTGGCGCGATGGGGTGTGGCTGGTACAGTTGCGGAATATTGCCAGTGCATACGAGGCGCGCAACCAGATTGCGCTGGCGCTGAACCTTGACGCCAAAGCCGCTGAGAGTGATGCAACGCTCGCCGCTGCCCTGCGCGACCGCCATAGCCTGCT